>NZ_JBNNJZ010000698.1:0-3843 GCF_050270335.1 Streptomyces sp. NPDC059900 | reverse complement strand
CGCCGGCGGACACACCCTGGGCACACAGGACATCCACCTCGGCTACGACGGCCGCGAGGTCGTCCACGGCCTGAGCCTGGACATCCCGCCCGGCAGCATCACCATGATCGTCGGACCCAATGCCTGCGGGAAGTCGACGCTGCTGCGCGCCATGGCACGCCTGCTCACCCCGACGTCCGGCAGCGCCCTGCTCGACGGGCGCAGCATTCACATGATGCCGACCCGCGAGGTCGCCGCGCGCCTGGGCATCCTGCCGCAGACGCCGGTGGCGCCCGACGGCATCACCGTGAGCGACCTGGTGGGCCGCGGCCGGTATCCGCACCAGGGCTGGTTCCGGCGCTGGACCGCCGAGGACGATGCGGCCGTCGCCGACGCGCTGCTCGCCACGGACGTCCTGGACCTGGCCGGGCGCCCGGTCGACGAGTTGTCGGGCGGCCAGCGCCAGCGTGTGTGGATCGCCATGGCGCTGGCCCAGCGCACCGACATCCTGCTCCTCGACGAGCCGACCACCTATCTGGACGTGAGCCATCAGCTGGACGTGCTCGATCTCCTGGTCGACCTCAACCAGGAGCACGGCACCACGATCGCGGTGGTCCTGCACGACCTGAACCTGGCCTGCCGCTACGCCGATCACCTGGTGGCGATGCGCGACGGCCATGTCATCGCGGAGGGCGCGCCGGGCGATGTCGTCACCGAGGAACTGGTCAACGAGGCGTTCGGGATGCGCTCTTCGCTAGTGGCCGACCCGGTGTCGGGCACACCGCTGATCGTGCCCATCGGCCGCCACCGGGTGGGCTGACCGTACGCGGCGAGCGGGCGTACGCGAACAGAAAAGCGGAACTCCACGTTCCAACTAACACTTAGGTTAGGGTAACCTAACCTCATGCCCCTTAGAGTCAAGTCGCTGTTCACGCGGGCCCCGCGTGCCTCCCTCCCCGTCCGCCCCGCGCGACGCCGCTCCGTCGCCGCACTCGTCGCGGCCCTCGCCCTCACCGGCACCCTGACCGCATGCTCGTCCTCGGACGACGCCGGGGGCGGCTCGTCCGCCTCCACGGCGGGCTTCCCGGTCAAGGTCGCCACCAAGTTCGGCGAGATCTCCGTGAAGAAGAAGCCGCAGCGCGTGGTGGCGCTCGGATGGGGCGACGCGGAGACGGCGCTCGCCCTCGGCGTCCAGCCCGTGGGCGCCAGCGACTGGCTCGCCTTCGGCGGTGACGGTGTCGGACCGTGGGCGAAGGGCCTGTACAAGAAGAGCCCCACCAAGATCGGCACGCTGGAGCCGGAGTACGAGAAGATCGCCTCCCTCAAGCCCGACCTGATCCTGGACACCAAGTCCAGCGGCGACCAGAAGCGTTACGACACCCTCAGCAAGCTCGCCCCCACCATCGGCGTGCCCAAGGGCGGCGATCAGTACCTGACCAACTGGGAGACCCAGACCAGGATGGTCGCCGACGCGCTCGGCCTGCACGACAAGGGCGAGAAGCTGATCGCCCGAACGCAGAAGAACTTCAAGTCCGCCACCGCCGAGCACCCCGAGTTCAAGGGCAAGACCGTCACGACCGGCTCGCGCACCAGCGTCGGCTACGGCGCCTACGTCAAGGGCAGCGGACGCGTCAACTTCCTGGAGCGGCTCGGCTTCAAGAACAACCCCAAGGTCGACGCCAAGGCGGGCAAGTCCTTCTCCGTCACGGTCTCCCGCGAAAGCCTGGACATGCTCGACGCCGACCTGGTGGTCATGGCGCCGATCGGCCTGCCCGCATCCAAGATCAAGAACGACCCGCTCTTCAAGGACATCCCGGCCGTCAAGGCCGGACACAACGTGGTCTTCGACCCGAAGTCGACGCTCAGCTCCGCGTTCGCCACCGACTCGGTCCTGTCCGTCTCCTACGCCCTGGACAAGGTCGTCCCCGAGTTCGCGAAGGCGCTGCGCTGATCGCACCGCACCCGTCGGACTGACACCTGATCCGTCAGAAGCAGGCAGGCCCCTCGTGGACCTGCCTACTTTTGACGTATGGACAATGTGTCGCGTGACCTCACCGCGCCCGCCGGCGCGAACCCGCTGACCCAACTCTCGCTGGACCAACTGCGCCGTCGTACGAGCATGAAGTGGCGGGCCTATCCGCAGGACGTACTGCCGCTGTGGGTGGCCGAGATGGATGTCCCGCTGGCCGCTCCGGTCGCCGGGGCGATAACCGACGCCGTGGCGCTCGGGGACACCGGCTATCCCGCCGGAACGGGCTACGCCGAGGCGCTGGCCGAGTTCGCCCAGAAGAGGTGGGGCTGGCACGGCCTCGCCGTCGAGCGCACCGCCATCGTGCCCGACGTGATGCTCGGCATCGTCGAGATGCTCAAGCTCGTCTCCGTGCCCGGCGACCCCGTCATCGTCAACTGTCCCGTCTACCCGCCCTTCTACCAGTTCGCCGGCAACGTGGACCGGCCCGTCGTCGAGGCGCCCCTGGGGCCTGACATGCGCATCGACTTCACCGTCCTGGAGGATGTCTTCCGGCGCGCGGCCGGCGGTGCGAGCCGGCCGGTGTATCTGCTGTGCAGCCCGCACAACCCGACCGGGACCGTGCACACCGCCGCCGAGTTGACCCGCGTCGCGCACCTGGCCCGCGAGCACGGCGTGCGGGTCGTGGTCGACGAGATTCACGCCCCGATCGTGGCCGCGGGCACCTCGTTCGTGCCCTTCCTGAGCGTGCCCGGAGCGGAGAACGGGCTGTCCCTGATGTCGGCGTCCAAGGCCTGGAACCTGGCCGGACTCAAGGCCGCCCTCGCCGTCGCGGGACCCGAAGCCGCCGGTGACCTCGCCCGCATCCCCGAAGAGGTCAGCCACGGCCCCAGCCATCTCGGCATCATCGCCCACACCGCGGCCCTGCGGGACGGCGGCGACTGGCTCGACGCACTGCTGCGCGGCCTCGACGACAACCGCCGGCTGCTGGCCTCACTCCTGTCGGAACACGTGCCCTCCGTCGGCTACACGCCCGCACAGGGCACCTTCCTGGCCTGGCTGGACTGCCGGGCACTGACCCCGGGCGACGACCCGGCCGACGTCTTCCTGCGGCGCGGCCGCGTCGCCCTGAGCTCCGGGCGGCCTTTCGGGACCGGCGGAGAGGGCTATGTGCGACTCAACCTGGCCGCATCGCCGGACGTCATCACCGAGGCCGTCCGGCGCATGGCATCGGCCGTCAGCTGACTCCCGCCTGACTCCCACCTGACTCCAAATCCCGCACACATGTGGCACGCATTGGTGCAGACCTAGGTGCTTTTTTGTGCTTCCGGAACCAGAGACTTCGGCCAATGCACCCGCGAGCGAACACAAACACGTAACCTTCGCTACCGGCACATGAGTTACTGCTGTTGCAGGTTGGGCAGTCAGCATTAAGGGGTGCAAACACGCACCCTCATCAGGAGTGCTCGGTCGTGAGCACGCCCCGCCACCCGCACGACTGCGTGCGCCCACGAAAAGGTCACTGTCATGTCAGACGCCAAGCAGGAAACAGCCGGAGTCCAGGCCCAGTACGCCGTTCGCGTAGCCGAGGACCTGGAGAACAACCGCAAGGAACAGGAGCGCATCGGCACCGAGGTGGCAACGCTCCAGGAGCAGTTGCAGGAACTGGAGGCCGACCACGCGGTGTTGCTGAGCATGCAGCAGGCCCTCGGCTCCCCCGCCGCCGCTCCGGAGGCCGCCGCCAAGAAGGCATCGCCCCGCAAGGCCGTGCCCGCCCCGCGCACGGGCACGAACAACTCCGGTGCCGCCCGCGCGAAGAAGCCCGCCGCTGCCAAGGCCAAGGACAAGCCCGCGGCCAAGCCCAAGGAGAAGGCGGCCAAGAGCACGCCCAAGGC
>NZ_JBNNJZ010000697.1:0-3863 GCF_050270335.1 Streptomyces sp. NPDC059900 | reverse complement strand
GCTCGTACGGAAGGCCCATCGTGAGCCAGGCCGTGCGCGCCGGATTCATGGACTGTTCCCCGGCGTGGGTCACGGTGCCGCCGACGATCTGCTCGACGCAGTCGGCGTGGATGCCCGTACGGCCCAGGAGTTCCCGGTAGGTCTCGCCGAGCAGATAGGCGGGGTGGAGATTGGCGAGCGCGCCGCCGCGCTTACCGATGGGGGTGCGTACGGCTTCGACGATGACAGGTTCCGCGGCCATGGGCGTCCTCTCCATCCACATCCCCCGGGGGTGTCCCGGCACTCCCGGGGAGAACTAGTACGCGTTCTAGTTCTGCATGCAGTCTGCTGAGCCGGGGCCCGGCACCGCAAGGGGCTTGCACGCACCTTGCGCAGTACCTGCACGAAAGCGGGCCCGTCGCGGGCCTTGCCTCTTGTAGAACCCGTTACTACCTTGCGGGGCATCTCCTGATGGACCGTCAGAATCACCACCCGGCTCAACACCGCCCCAGCACACGACTCAGAACCCGGAACTGAACTCCTGGAGTTGCCGATGCCCTGTCCAGCGCTGCCCGACGGGTTCGACTTCACCGACCCCGACCTGCTCCAAGCGCGCGTACCGCTCCCGGAGTTCGCCGAGCTGCGGCAGACGGAACCGGTGCGCTGGATCGCCCAGCCGCCGCGCATCTCCGGCTTCGACGACGCGGGCTACTGGGCCGTCACACGGCACGAGGACGTCAAATACGTCTCCACGCACCCCGAGTTGTTCTCCTCGAACCTCAACACCGCCATCATCCGCTTCAACGAGACGATCAGCCGGGACCAGATCGAGGTCCAGAAGATGATCATGCTCAACATGGACCCGCCCGAGCACACCCGGGTCCGCCAGATCGTGCAGCGCGGCTTCACGCCCCGTGCCATCCGGTCGCTCGAAGACGCCCTGCGCGAGCGCGCGGGCTCCATCGTCGAGACGGCGCTTGCGAACGCCGCCGCCGACGGCTCCTTCGACTTCGTCACGAACGTGGCCGTGGAACTTCCCCTCCAGGCCATCGCCGAGCTCATCGGCGTACCGCAGGACGACCGGACGAAAATCTTCGACTGGTCCAACAAGATGGCCGCCTACGACGATCCCGAGTACGCGATCACCGAGGAGGTCGGCGCCGAGGCGGCCATGGAGATCGTGTCGTACGCGATGAACCTCGCCGCCGCCCGCAAGGAGTGCCCGGCCAAGGACATCGTCAGCCAGCTGGTGGCCGCCGAGGACGAAGGCAACCTCTCCTCCGACGAGTTCGGCTTCTTCGTCATCCTGCTCGCCGTGGCCGGCAACGAGACGACCCGCAACGCCATCACCCACGGCATGCACGCCTTCCTCACCCACCCCGAGCAGTGGGAGCTCTTCAAGCGCGAGCGCCCCGAGACCACCGCCGAGGAGATCGTGCGCTGGGCGACCCCCGTCGTCTCCTTCCAGCGCACCGCGACGCAGGACACCGAGCTCGGAGACGTGACGATCAAGAAGGGCGACCGCGTCGGGGTCTTCTACTCGTCGGCCAACAACGACCCCGAAGTCTTCGACGAGCCGGAGAAGTTCGACATCACCCGCGACCCGAACCCGCACCTGGGGTTCGGCGGCGGCGGCCCGCACTTCTGCCTCGGCAAGTCGCTCGCGGTCCTGGAGATCAACCTCATCTTCAACGCGATCGCGGACGCCCTGCCCGATCTGCGGCTGGTCTCCGACCCCCGCAGGCTCCGCTCGGCCTGGCTGAACGGCGTCAAAGAACTGCAGGTCAGCACGGGCTGACCTGCTGCCGGGGAGGCAGGGGCCACTCACCCCTGCGCCGCGCCCCTGCCCTTCCCCGGCCCCCGACCGCACATGGCCGCCGTCCGCGTGGCCGCCATCCAGGTGGCATATCCGGCCAGGTATGGTCCGGAGCCAACGTTTCCGTTGCGTAACGCGTCTTGAGAAGTAAACGTTGCCTCTCCAAGACTTCGAACGGAAACGGTTGCCGTGGTCTTCGCAGGTCTCCCCCTCGCACCATCGGGCAGCACGCCGTCGGACCGGAAGACCTCCCTCCGCGCCTTCTGCCGACGCCACCGGATCCCGCTCGTCGCCACCCTGCCCACCCTGCCCCTGTACGCGGTATGGGCGGCGTTCCTGGCCACCGGCGGCGGCGATCTGGCCGCGCAGGAGGCCTGGGCGCGCTTCGCGTCCGAGCACGGGGCATCCGCGTACGGCCTGTTCTGGTACGGCGGCATGCACACCGCCAACTACAGCCTGATCTCGCCCTACTTGATGGCCGCCCTGGGCGTGAAGACGGTGACGGTCCTTTCGGGTGTGGCCGGTGCCTGGCTGGTCGCGGCCCTCGTCGAGCGCACCGGGATACGGCGCCCGCTGTGGCCCGCGGTGCTCGCCTCGCTCGCCGTGTGGTGCAACGTCGCGTCGGGGCGGACCACGTTCGCGCTCGGCATCGCCTTCGGGTTCGCCGCGTGCCTGGTCCTCGTGCGGGAGCGGCGCATCGGGGCCGCCGTGGTGTGCGCGGCCCTCGCCACGATGTCCAGTCCGGTGGCGGGGCTCTTCCTCGTGGTGGCGGGCGCCGCCTATTTCCTCGTACGGGACTGGGGGCGGGCCGCGGCTCTCGTCGTGCCGCCGGTGGTGGTCGTGGGGGCGACGACCGTGCTCTTCCCCTTCAACGGCGAACAGTTGATGCCGTTCGACCGGATCTTCCCGCCGGTCCTCTTCAGCCTCGCGCTCATCGTGGCGGCGCCGCGCGAGTGGCGGGTACTGCGTTGGGGGGCCGGGGTGTACGCGGCGGGGACGGTCCTCACCTATCTCATCCCGTCCCCGATCGGCACGAACGTGGAGCGCCTGGCCGAGCTCCTCGCGCCCACCGCGCTGCTCGGCGCACTCCTGATGCCCGCGCTGACCCGCGCTCGCCGCATCGTGCTCATCGTCGCGCTCGTCCTCTCCTCGGCCTGGGTGGGCCAGAAGACGGCGGACGATCTGACGGTGTCGACGACCGTGCCGGAGTGGGCCGCGGACACGCAGGGCGTGGTGGAGGAGCTGGAGCGGCTCGGCGCCGACCGGGGGCGCGTCGAGGTGGTCCCGGCCCGCAATCACCGCGAGGCGACGGCCCTTGCCCCGTACGTGAACATGGCGCGCGGCTGGAACCGGCAGCTCGACATCGAGCGCGGCCGTCTCTTCTACGACGGGACCTTCTCGGCCGCCACCTACCGGGCCTGGCTGGACAAGTGGGCGGTCGGCTATGTGGTGCTCCCGTCGGGCAAGCCGGACGGCTTCGCCGAGGACGAGGCCGCCCTCGTCGCCGGCGGGCCCGCGTGGCTGGAGCCGGTGTGGCGGGACGCGCACTGGCGGGTGTTCCGGGTGAAGGACGCGGTGCCGATGGTGTCGGAGCCCGCGTCCGTGGTCCGCTCCACCGGGTCGACCATGGTGGTCCGCGTCCCCACCCGCGAGCCGGTGACGCTGCGCCTGGTCTACTCGCCGTGGCTCCGGGCGGAGGGGGCCTGCCTGACGCGGCAGGGCGACTTCACCCGGCTCACGGTGTCCGCGCCGGGGACGTACGAGATCAGCTCGGGGTACGGCCCCTCGCCGGGTCCTTCGACATGTCGATGACCGGCTTCTCCCCGGACGGTTCGACGACCGGCTCGGCTCCCGTGACCGGCTCGGCGCCCGTGGCCACCTTCAGAGTCCTGCCGACGCGGGGCCCTGCCAGGAGGTAGCCGAGGCCGAAGCCCGCGCCGACCACGGCGGCGCCGCCCACGGCGTCCAGGATCCAGTGGTTTCCGGTGGCGACGATCGCGGAGACCGTGAACAGCGGGTGCAGCAGGCCGAGCGCCTTCATCCACCACTTCGGGGCGAGGACCAGGAT
>NZ_JBNNJZ010000696.1:0-3883 GCF_050270335.1 Streptomyces sp. NPDC059900 | reverse complement strand
CTGTGGCACAGTGAGGTCGAGGCGGAACACATATCCATACCAGCCGGTTTGTCGGGCTTGAGCGCCGACCTCGCGGGTGATGCTCTCGACCAGGCGCGCGAGCAATTCCGGGCAGGGATCGTACGCGCTCACCGGGAACTCGCGCCGACCAAAGAATGCTCTCTTTACAACCGGCTTCTCGATGTCGCGATGCGCCGCGGCGGCGGCTTGCTGCCCGATCTCCGACAGCATCTGACGGAATGCCGCCACTGCCGTGACGTCGCCGACCAACTCGGCCACTGCGAAAGCCGCCTCGGCACGCTGCTCGCCGAAGCGGTACTCGGCTGGGGTGTCCGCCGCTATCTGGAGTCGCGCCCGGGGCGCGGAGGTTCCGCGAAGCGCGGGGGAGCCGCAGCGAAGCAGGGCGCGGGAGGGGCCGGACACAGTGGCAGACACGCGGGCGGCGGGGGACGCCATCGCCCCGCGTCGCACACCCTTCTGCCGGGCGGTGGTCCGCTCGCCTCCGCGTGGGCGCACTCACGGGCACTGCGCACCGGAGCGGTCCTGGGGTCCGCCGCCCTGCTCGCGACCGCGCTCGTCATCACTTTCGCGCCGGGCGACGGCGACAGCGGCGGGTCCGTGCCGCCGACGGGTATGGCCGGCGGCCATCACGCCGGTCCGGGCGCGGACTCCGACGAGCCGTCCGCGGGCTCTTCCGCTCCCGCCTCCACGGACTACCCCGGCAGTTCCGACCGGGGCAGGCTCCGCAACACGGCGGCGGACCTGTGCCTCGACATACGCGGCGGCAAGGTGAAGCCCGATGCGGCAACGAAGCTGGCCAAGTGCTCGGCCAAGGCCAGCCAACAGTGGTCGTACGAGGAGAACGGGCTCCTGAGCAGCGTCAGCCGCCCCGACCTGTGCCTGGATTCCGGCGCTGACGACGGGGCGCTCTCCCTGGGCGTCTGTGTGGCGCCCTCGGCCGAGCATGCCGACGAGGTGCGCTACGACCTGACCGTACGGGGGGAGTTGCTGCCGCGCTGGCACGAAGGACTTGCCGTCGCGCCCTCCTCCTTGCGCAAGGGCGCGGATGTCCTGGTCAAGGTGCGCGACGGGTCCCAGAAGGAGCGATGGACGCTCGGCTCCTCGTCGGCGGCTCCCGGCACCCGGTCGATAGACGGGAAGTCGATAGACGGAAAGGGAAAGAGCAGCCCCTCGGCGAAGAGCGGTCCTGACGCGCCGCGCGCGCACGGCGATGCCTGCACCGGCTCGACGTGCAAGCCGTCATCGCCCGGGGAACAGAAACCGGGTGCGAAGGGAGGCGGCAAGAAGGGCCAAGGGCCGCGGCCCGCACCGGACTCGGCCCAGCACGACGACGGCGACATCAAGAAGCGGTACGCCGAGGTCGACTGCTGTGACGGCCCGGCTCCGGCGGCTCCGCATGGCCCCGGTGATGACCTCCGCACCCCCGCAGTACGAGACGGAGTTCTGGACCAGCTGTCCGACGCCCGGCCGGAGTTGCCCGTGAACGGCGCTACAGGGGCGCTCAGCCGGTGAAGGTCCCGGGTGTCTAGAGTCGCCCCATGACGAGGACCACACCCCCGCGGCCGCTGGACGTCGTGTCGCTCTTCCCGGAGCTCGCCGCGTACCGGGGCACCACCACCCGGCTGCACCCGGCGCCCGGGAACCCGGAGGTGACGGCAAGCTCCGTCGGCGGGCCGATGCTGTGGCCGGCGGACGAGCCGTGGCCGGTGTGCACCGAGGCCCACAAGCGGGGGAGCGGCCTACGCCCCGCGGACATCCACCGGCGGCGACAGATCCTGTCCGAGGCATGGGGCCGGGAATCGTCGCCGGGCCCCACGGAGGAGGAGCGGCAGCTTCTGGACGAGCTGGGCCGCCGGCACCGGGTTCCCGGTGTCGGCGACACCGATCCGCTCCCGATGACCGGCCTCGCGCAGCTCTACCGGCGGGACATCCCCGACCTGCCGGCGGGCCCGGACGGCGCCGACCTGCTCCAGGTGTTCTGCTGCCCTTTCGACGCGCACGGCCGCTACCGGTGCGAACTCCTCGTCCACCTGCACTGGCGCAGGTCGGCGGAGGTCGGCGAGGTGCTGGCATCGCCGCCGCAACCACAGGTCGTCGGCGCCGCCGGATATGTGCCCGAGCCCTGCGTGCTGCACCCCGAGCAGGTGGTCACCTACCCCTTCGCGGGGCTCCTGCCCGAGGACCTGTGCGAGCGGATCTACGCCAGGGAGGACGCCCTTGACGAAGAGGTCGAGGAGCGGGCGGCCGTGGAGTGGCAGGCCGAGGGGGCGGAGGAGCCGGAGGGCGAGGCGGCGGACGACGTGATCCGCTACCAGTACGACCTGTCCATCCCGCCCGGCTGGCGCGTCGGCGGCTTCGCGTCCTGGCACACGACCGACCCGTCCCCCGTGAACTGTCAGACCTGCACCACCCCCATGGAGCTGCTGCTGACCATCGACAGCTCGGAGTGGGACGGCGGCAGCGGAAGCTGGAAGCCGGCGGAGCAGGCGGACTTGCCGCCACACCCGGCCGCCCTGCCGACCGGAGTCATCGTGGGCCGGGCCGGCGAACTGAACATCTTCGCCTGCCCCTCCGACCCCGCCCACCCGCACCGTTGCAGCGTCCAGTGAGGCCGGTAGCGGGAAAGGGCGTAGCGGCATGCCCGGCGCCGGTGGCAGACTGCGCCGATGATCGACGACCTTCCCGGTGGACTGACGGCACGGCACCCTGCTGAGGAGGACCATCCGCGGGTCCTCGCGGTGGTGGACGCGTGGTGGGGCGGCCTGAAAGGGCAGGCGGGGGCCTTGGAGCGGGCGCTGCTCCTGCCCCGCCTCTACTTCCAGCACTTCACCACCAGCAGCTTCGTGGTCGAACGCGACGGGGGAGAGGGCGAGGAAGGAGAGGACGCGGGGCAGCTCGCGGCCTTCCTGGTCGGCTTCCTGTCGCAGACCGAACCCGACGCCGCCTACGTGCACTTCGTCGGCGTCGACCCGCACCTGCAGGGGCAGGGCATCGGACGCTCCCTCTACCGCGCCTTCTTCGCCCTGGCCCGGTCGCACGGCCGCCGCTACGTGCACTGCATCACCAGCCCGCAGAACACCGCGTCACAGTCCTTCCACACCCGGCTCGGCTTCACGGCCTCGGCGGCGAAGCCGGACTACGACGGCCCCGGACTCGACCGAGTGACCTTCATCATCGACCTCGCCGCGGGCTGAGTGCTCGATTCGGGGGCGGCGGGGTGTTGGCGGCGGGGTGTCGGGTGATGGTTAATGGCGTGCGGGGGATGTCAGTTGCCGTGTGTGCCGGTAGGTAGGGCGGGAGTTGTCTGTGAGTGCTGAGTCGTCGGTTTCCGGCCAGCGGTTTGTCGACCGCTGTGTGGTGGTGAGCGGGGGAGCCCACGGGATCGGCGCGGCGACGGCCCGGCGGCTCGCGTCCGAGGGCGCCGGGGTGGTGATCGCCGATGTGGACGCCGAGGAGGGCGAGCGCACCGCGCAGGCCATCCGTGAGGACGGCGGGCGCGCGGTGTTCGAGGTGTGCGATGTGGCCGAAGAAGAAGCGTGGGCGAGGACGGTGGAGGTCGCCCGCGACCGCTTCGGCCCGGTCTGCGGGCTGCTCAGCAACGCCTACACCGTGCGCGGCGGCGCGGCCGACGTGATCAAGGCGGAGGACTGGAACCGGCAGTTGTCGGTCATGCTGACCGGCGCGTTCCTCGGCGTACGGGCCTGTCTTGACGACCTGCGCGACACGCGGGGCGCGGTGCTCCTCGTCTCGTCCGTGCACGCCGTCATGGGCCTGCCGGGCCGCCCGGCCTACGCGGCGGCGAAAGCTGGCCTGACCGGTCTGGCCCGCCAGCTCGCCGTGGAGTACGCGCCCGGCGTACGGG
>NZ_JBNNJZ010000695.1:0-3896 GCF_050270335.1 Streptomyces sp. NPDC059900 | reverse complement strand
AGTCTATGCATCCGGTGGCCATCGCGGCGCCCGGCATGCCGAACGCCTTGGACGTCGCGCGATCCTGCGCCAGCACCCGCCCGCCCGCGCCCCGCACGTGGCGCACCCCCAGAGCGCCGTCCTGCAACCGGCCGGTGAGCACCGCAGCCACGAGACGCGGGCCGTAGACGTCCGCGGCGGAGGCGAAGGTCGGATCCGCCGCACAGTGATCGTCCGCCGGGTGCAGTGTCACCGCGCCGCCCGCCGAGAAGGCGGCCCAGTGGCCCGCCGGCACCACATGGACCACGCCGGGCACCAGCCGGTCCTCGTCCTTCAGCAGCCGCACCGGCAGTACCGAGCGGTACTGCAGCACTCTGACCAGCGTGTCGAGCTCGCGCACCGGCCGGTGCTGCACCAGCACCAGAGCGGCGGGAAACCTATGGGGCAGGTCCGCGAGAATCTCGCGGTAGGCATCCACCCCGCCCATCGACGCGGTCATACAGACCACGTCGAAAGCAGTGGACGGGCTCTGTGCGGCAGCGCACATAACAGCAGTCTAATGCCCGCAACCGGACACAACGTGCGTCTCCGGGCCATGGCGGCGGCTACTGGAACCGGAAAGACGTCGGGGGGCAGGCCGTGGGCGAAGAGGGCGCGGGCCAGGCCGGCCAGAGGGGGTGGGCCCTGTGCGGCGTGGGCGCTCCGGCGCAGGAGCGCCTCTTCCTGGGGGACGCCGAGTCCGCCGGCCAGGAAGCCGGTGGCCTCGTGAGCTCCGGCACGGTACAGCCGCAAACCGGTGGGGGCCTGCCGGGGCGACCTTGAGGGGCCGGGAGCGGCTGGAACGGGGCTACCGCAGGGTGAGGTCGTCGAAGGCGTCGCCCCCATCGTCGCGTGACATGTCAGAGCGCCGTGTCGAGTTCGGAAGGGACGGCTCCTCGTACGATGTCGGATGCCAGCTCGGTCAACCTCTGCTGCCGGGAACGGGCGTGGTCGCGCAGCCGGAGGAATGCCGCTTCTACGCCGATGCCCAGTCGGGAAGCGAGCATCCCCTTGGCCTGCTCGATCACGATGCGCGATTCCAGGGCTGTTTGCAGCTGCCCGATGACCTCTTCCCTGGTGCGTGTCGCGTGCCGCTGGTGCAGGCAGAACCCGACCGCATCGGCCAGCACCTGTGCCAGGCTCAGGTCCTGACGTGTCGGCAGGCGCCCGTCGCTCATCAGGTTGACGGCGCCCAGCGGGTAGCGGGGGGTGCGCAGGGGTACGGCGGCGACGCCGGTGATGCCGGCGCGCAGCGCGCGCGGGGTGAAGCGCGGCCAGAGCCGGCGGCTGGGATGGGCCGCGCGCAGCAGGACCGGGGCCATCGCGCTGCCGGTGCGGGCGGCGTCCAGGCAGGGGCCTTCGCCCAGTTCGAGCTGGTCTTCCTCCAGGCGCCGGCACGCTTCGTCGGAGGCGGTGAGGTAGTCGACCTCCCCGGCCTCGTTGAGCACGGTGACCCCGACCAAGCGCACGCCCAGCAGGCTGACCGTGTGCGTCGTCAGATCATGCAGCAGTTCCAGCATGTCGAAAGTGTCCGCGCGAGAGGCCAGATCGAGCACACTCCGGGCCGCAAGCACGTCACGAGGTGTGACAGGCATGGCAATGTCCGTTCCCGGCGCCATAGGGCACGCGTCAACGAGCGGGGCCCGGGCCCGTGGAGAACGCACTGCGAGGGCGCGCCGAAGTAGGGCTGGCTGCAGGGAGCCATCGTGTGCCCGCTGACGGAACGCTCCGGGCCTCGATTCATCTGCCCGCCCGAGCCGCCGCTGTGGCCGATTCCACTGGCGAGGACGGCTCACGGTGCATAGCATCCCCTACCCCAGTGGCGGGCAGGAAACCGTTCCCGGAGCAAGTGATGCATCCCCGCGAGGCGGTGGCCCGCCCGGATGCGCCTGTGAGCAGCGGAGCTTGAGGGTGATGCCCGCGGATTCCTCAAGGCGGGCGGCGGGCAGGGGACTTGGCCCGGCTGCTGCACCTTGAGCTGATCCCCCGCGACGGCCGGCGAGCGCAGATGGAACGGGGCCGAGCCGGGCGGACGGAAGAAGCCCGCCACCGCCGGTGCACCCACCCTCAGGGCCTGCGGTCCCGCCTGGCCTGCCGTTGCGGCCTCCCGCCCTGCACTGCCCCTCGGGACCGCCCAGTGTGAGCCGGTTGCGATTCCGTCCGGGCCAAGGGGTCCAGGCTGCCGTCGATGATCTCCCGCGCTACGGCGTCTGCCGTGCGCCGGTGAGAGCGGGCATAGCCCCGCAGGTGACGAAACGCCTCATCGACGCTGATGCCGTGCCGGTCGGCGAGGATGCCCTTGGCCTGCTCGATCACCACACGAGTGATCAGCGCTGAGGTCAACTGCCCGGCCCGGGTGTGCTCCCGTACGGCTTCGTCCTGCAAGAACAGCAGATGCGCGGCCATTTCCGCCAGTGCGCGGGCACCGGACAGAGCCCGCTCGTCTCCGTCCCCGAGCACCCCATCGAACAGGACCAACGCGCCGACCGGGCCGTCAGGGCCGTCCAGGGGCAAGGCGGTGACCCGGCTGTAGCCAAGCTCCGCGGCCTGCGGCGCCCAACGGGGCCACCTCTGGCGGGCGGCCCGCGTGGACACCTCCACGTCGAGCAGCGCACACCCCGACGTCTGCGCGTCATGCCCCGGCCCCTCGCGCCAGGTACAGGCCTTCACCGCGAGCGTGCGCAGTGCCTCGCTGGTCCCCAGTGCCTGCACCGGCGAGCCTTCCTGAGGCGTGTACCGCACCACCGCTGCCTGCGCTTCAAGAACACGCAGCCCCGAGTCCGCACAAGCGTCCAGGACGCACTTCCGGTCCATCGGCTGCGCGCTCGCCAGCTGAGCCAACCGCACCAGGGCTGAGGTGAGTTCCGAGTCTGACAGCGCCATCACCCAAACCCCATCGACCAAGTCATAAGCGGACCTCTACCCTACCGGCGCGGGGTCAGCGCTACAGCGGATTCGGGGTACCCATTTGCGCACCGAGTTGACGCCGCCAGCGCGCCGAATGCTTCCCCCGCACGACCGGCACGCCTTCGGGTTTCCGCAGGTCACACGGCCAAGAATCGGCCCCGGAATCTGCCTGTCCGACGAGGTCGTGCCGCGGTAGGCTGGGCGCAGTCCGTGGTCTATCGGTGGCCGTCAGCGCGGCAACCGGAGCACCGGCGTTCGTCCGGTCCCAGTTCTCCCCCAGCCCCCGGGAGTCGCGATGCGTGGCTACTTCGCCGACGAACTCTTACTGATGCTGCCGCTGGCCGAAAGTCCCGGTGTGTGCCTGCGGGGTGAGGTCCTCGGCGCCCACCAAGGGCCCCTGGCAGTGGCGTTGACCGACGAGCTCGCTCGGACCGACGTGATCATCCTGGATCTCACCGGCGTCAGCTTCGTGTCCAACAGCGTGCTTCAGACCCTCACCCTCTTCGCCTGCCGCCTCAGCCCACCCCAGTGCCTGCTCGTCAAGGCCGGCGCGGAACTCGGGCTGGGCGAGAGGGGCGACGCCTACGGATGGGACCAGATCGCGACCCTGAGCCTGATCGAGGCCTGACCGCTCCCTGTACGGCGGACGGCACTCCTGGCGCCGCGGGAGGCGACAGGAACCCGGTCCGCAGGTAGAGGAGAGTCCGCCTGAGGCAGCATGAGAGCACGCGTTTCGGGTAGTGGCCCCCTGTGGTACCGGAAGCGCGGTGGAACGCTCTGCGGGAACGATTGGACGCCAGTCAGGAGCTTTCCAGAGGGCTGCTGCGAGCGGCTCGCTCACTGATCAAGGAAAACCATCGATTACTTGACGAGAACCTCCGGCTCAGGCGGCTCGGGGCCAAGATGACCATGCGTGATGCCGCTGCGTTCACCGCGACGGAACCCCAGCACCCCCCGCCGCCCCTCCGTCA
>NZ_JBNNJZ010000694.1:0-3899 GCF_050270335.1 Streptomyces sp. NPDC059900 | reverse complement strand
GTCCTGACCCCGTGCCCTGTCGCCGGTGTGGTGCGGTGCCCGTGCTCAGTCCAGGCCGAGCTGGCGCGTCGCCGCCTCGACCGTCTGGGCGAGCAGCACGGCGATGGTCATCGGGCCGACGCCGCCGGGGACGGGGGTGATCAGGCTCGCGCGGTCCAGGGCGGTGTCGAAGTCGACGTCGCCGACGTTGCCCGCGTTGTAGCCGGCGTCGATCACCACGGCGCCGGGCTTGATGTCCGCGCCGGCGATGAAGCGCGGCTTGCCGACCGCGGCGACCAGGACATCGGCCTGCCGCACGATCGAGGGCAGGCCGTCGGTGCGCGAGTGGCAGTACGTCACCGTGGCGTCCTTGCCCAGGAGCAGCATGCCCGCGGGCTTGCCGAGGATGGCGCTGCGCCCCACGACGACGGCGTGCTTGCCGGTGAGGTCGACGTCGTACTCCTCGAGCAGGCGCATGATGCCGCCGGGGGTGCACGACACGAAGCCGGGCAGGCCGAAGCCCATCGCCGCGAACGAGTGCATGGTGACCCCGTCGACGTCCTTGGCCGGTGCGATCGCCTCGAAGGCGGCGCGCTCGTCGATGTGCGGCCCCACCGGGTGCTGGAGCAGGATGCCGTGCACGGTCGGGTCCTCGGAGAGAGCGGTGACCGTCGCGACCAGCTCGGCGGTGGAGACCGATGCGGGCAGGGCCACGTGCCGTGACTCGATGCCCGCCTTCTCGCAGCGGGCGCGCTTCATCCGGACGTAGGTCACCGAGGCGGGGTCCTCGCCGACCAGGACGGTCGCCAGGCAGGGGGAGGACCCGGTGCGGCGGCGGATGTCCGCGGCGGTGGCGGAGGCGGTTTCGACGATACGGCGGGCAAGGCCGGTGCCGTCCATCAGGCGGGCTGTCTGCGTCTGGGGCATGTGCTACTCCCGGGCTTCAGGATGAGTTGCCCAGGCGCGCGGCATCGACGGGATGTCAGGCCGCTCCCCGGTGGTACTCCACCTCAGCGCCAGTCACGGCCCGCCTCTCACCCTAAGCGACGGCGCGGGCGGTGGGACCGGAGCGCTGCGGATGTAGCTGTGCTTAACGAAACTTCAGAACTGTTTGCTTGTCCTTCCAGGTTGGTGACGGCATCGTTCACTGACAGCGGCCGAAGACACCGGATGACGACGGCCCGGACAGGGAGGGCAACAGTGAACGGCGTCCACGGACGAACATGGGCAGCGGCAAGGGTGGGCGTGCTCGCCCTGCTGTGGGGATCCACATTCCTCTGGATCAAACTGGCCCTGGAGGGCCTGAGTCCCGTGCAGGTCACGCTCCTGCGCTGCGCACTGGGCGCGGGCACCCTGACGGTGCTGCTCTTCGGCACCCGCGGCCGGCTGCCCGCGGGCCTGGCGACGTGGAAGCACATCTTCGTCGCCGCCTTCTTCTGCAACGCCCTGCCCTTCGGCCTCTTCAGCATCGGGCAGCAGACCGTCGACTCCGGAGTGGCGGGGGCCCTGAACGCGACGACACCGCTGTGGTCCGTCCTCATCGGCCTCGCCATCGGCACGGAACGCGGACTGCGGCCGATCCGCCTCGCCGGGCTCCTCCTCGGTTTTGCGGGCACGACGCTGATCTTTGCCCCGTGGCAGCAGTCGGGGCTGACGAGTTGGGGCGCCCTGGCGATCGTGGGCGCCGCGGCGAGCTACGCCGTCGGCTTCGCGTACATGGGCCATCACCTCGTCGGCAAGGGCATGCCCACCCTCTCCCTCTCCGCGGCCCAGCTCATGGCCGCCACGGGTCTGACGGCGCTTGCCCTGCCGGCCGGCGGCCTGGAGACGGTCCACGTGGAGCACACGACACTGCTCGCCGTGCTCGTCCTGGGGATCTTCGCCACCGGCGTCACCTTCCACCTCACCTACCGGATCGTCGCCGACGAGGGCGCGACCAACGCGGCGACCGTCGGGTATCTGCTGCCGGTGGTCTCCGTGGCCCTGGGCGCCGTCGTGCTCGACGAGGCCTTCAGCTTCCGGGTGGCCGCGGGCATGGCGGTCGTACTGATCGGAGTCGGCATGACACGCCTCCAGAAGCAGAAGCAGAAGCCGGGCCCTCAGCGTGACGTCCGAATCCCGCCAGCATCCAAGGTCGCGACACCTCACCGTTGAAGAGGAAAGAAGGCACGCAGAGGCAAGGAAAGAGGGAGGCGGCCATGACCGTCCACACGACCGTCACCAGCCCGCTCGGCGAACTGCTCCTCGTGGGGGAGCCGGCACGGGACGGTGTCTCGCTGACGTCGCTGTCCATGCCCGGCCAGCGGAACGCCCCGGTGGTGCGGGCCGGTTGGGCCCGCGATCCCGAGCGCTTCTCGGACGTCGCACGGCAGCTGGCCGCCTACTTCGCCGGTGAACTCACCAGGTTCGACATCGAGTTCACCCCGAGCGGCGGCACCGACTTCCAGCGCCGCGTCTGGGACTCCCTGGAGGAGATCCCGTACGGCGCCACGACCACGTACGGCGCACTTGCCCAGCGGCTCGGCGTGGACCGCACGCGAATCCAGGCGCTGGGCGCCGCGATCGGCGCGAACCCGCTGCTCCTGGTGCGCCCGTGCCACCGCGTGATCGGCGCGGACGGTTCCATGCGCGGCTACGCGGGCGGAGTGGAGCGCAAGGTCCGGCTCCTCACCCACGAGGGCGCCCTGCAGCCCACCCTCGTCTGACCTGCCCTCCCCGCCCGACCCGCACGACCACGAAGGGCCCGATCATGATCGACACCACGCACCCGGCGGGCACCCGCAGCGGCGCCGGCATCCGCAGCGGCGCCGGCAGCCGCGGGGGTGAACGCGTCGCCGCCGGGGACTGGGGCGCGCTGACCGCCGAGCTCGACGAGCACGGCCACGCACTCACCGACCGGCTCCTGACCCCCGAGGCGTGCCGTGACATCGCCGCCCTGTACGACGAGACCCACCGTTTCCGCTCGACCGTCGACATGGCCCGCTACCGCTTCGGATCCGGCCAGTACCGCTACTTCACCCACGAACTACCCGAACCCGTACGGGAGTTGCGCGAGGCCTTCTACCCCCGGCTGCTGCCCGTTGCCCGTGACTGGGCCGCGAAGCTCGGCAAGCCCGCCCCCTGGCCCGAAACCCTGGGGGAGTGGGTGGAGATGTGCCACGCGGCCGGCCAGGCCAAGTCCGCGCAGATCCTCCTGCGCTACGGCCCCGGCGACTGGAACGCCCTGCACCGTGACGTCTTCGGCGACATGCTCTTCCCGCTCCAGGTCGTCATCGGCCTCGACGTCCCGGGAGCCGACTTCACCGGCGGCGAGTTCATCATGACCGAGCAGCGCCCCCGCGCCCAGTCGCGCGGCTCGTCCACCACCCTGCCGCAGGGTCACGGGCTCATCTTCACCACCCGCGACCGGCCCGTCGCCTCCAAGCGCGGCTGGTCGACCGGGCCGATGCGGCACGGCGTGAGCACCGTCCGCTCGGGGCGGCGCCGCACGCTCGGCCTGGTTTTCCACGACGCGGCGTGAACCGAGCCCCGAGCCCCGGGCGCCGGGCCACCGGACCTCCGGACGTACACGCTGTGCGGCCCGGACGGGAAGCCGTACGCCGACAGCGCCCCTGGCGCCCCGGGAGGACACCGTCGAGGGCGCCTGTACGGCCGCCTCGGCTGCCCCTCCGCGCTGCGGGCCGTCGCCCGCGGCCCCTACGCCGCCCACCGCGTCTTCTTCCCCGACGAGGCCACCGCGATCGCGGCCGGATACCGCCCCTGTGCGCGCTGCCTGCCCGCTCAGTACGCTCGGTGACTCCTCCCCCAGCTGAAGCAGGGGGCTTTTCCTGTCGGTGGCTAGGCCACGTGGGGAAGGACCAGCCCGGCCCTGAGTGCGACGTTCCAGGCACCTACCCGGTCCGCGTGATCGCGGTGTCCGC
>NZ_JBNNJZ010000693.1:0-3919 GCF_050270335.1 Streptomyces sp. NPDC059900 | reverse complement strand
CTTCAACCGGGACCGCTGAGCCCGTCCACCGAACGGACGCCGAAACAGAGCCCGTCCACCGGGCCGGTAGGGTCTGCACGCATGGGAGAGCAGGACATGCCTACCGGTCCCGGTACCGGCCCGGCCAGCAAGGGCAAACGCCGCCTCGGCGTCATGGGCGGAACGTTTGACCCGATCCACCACGGACACCTGGTGGCGGCCCAGGAGGTCGCCGCGCAGTTCCACCTCGACGAGGTGGTGTTCGTGCCGACCGGGCAGCCCTGGCAGAAGAGCGACAAGACGGTGTCCCCGGCCGAGGACCGCTATCTGATGACGGTCATCGCAACGGCCGAGAACCCGCAGTTCTCGGTGAGCCGCATCGACATCGACCGCGGCGGCCCGACCTACACGACGGACACGCTGCGCGATCTGCGCACGCTCAATCCCGACACGGACCTCTTCTTCATCACGGGCGCCGACGCCCTCGGCCAGATCCTCACCTGGCGCTACACCGACGAACTGTTCTCCCTTGCGCACTTCATCGGGGTCACCCGGCCCGGCCATACGCTGACCGACCCGGGCCTTCCGGAGGGCGGTGTCTCCCTCGTGGAGGTCCCCGCCCTCGCCATCTCGTCCACGGACTGCCGTGCGCGGGTCGCCAAGGGGGATCCCGTCTGGTATCTGGTGCCGGACGGTGTGGTGCGTTATATCGACAAGCGCGAGCTGTACCGCGGCGATTGAGCCGAGAGGGGCACCGGTGAACGACCGACAGTACGACCCGTATGCGGGCGGCGACCCGTACGCGGGCGAGTACGCGGCTGATCAGTACCAGGTCGTCGGCTACGACGAGTACGGCCAGCCGGTGTACCAGCAGGTGCAGCCCTCGGCTTCGTACGACCAGTACGGGGCTCAGGCCCCGCAGCAGCACCAGCAACACCAGCAGCCACAGCAGCACCAGCAGCCGCAGGGCTACGGCTACGACCCGTACGCGACGGGGCAGCAGGCGCCCGTGCCGCCCTACGACCCGGCCCACACCTCGCAGCCTTCGTACGACGCCGGTCCGTACGGCACCTACGACCAGCAGCAGGCCCCGCAGGCCCCGCACGCCGCCCAGCAGACCCAGACCGGCTGGATCCCGCAGCAGTCGCGCCAGCCGGAGCCCGAGCCTGAGACGGAGCCCGGGCCGGAGCCCGAGGCCGAGCCCCGGCGTGCGCCGGAGCGTGATCCGGCGTACGAGACCCAGCAGTTCTCCTTCATCGAGGAGCCGGACGAAGAGTCCGAAGACGTCATCGACTGGCTGAAGTTCACCGAGAGCCGCACCGAGCGGCGCGAGGAGGCCAAGCGGCGCGGGCGTTCCCGGGTGGTCGCCCTCGTCGTGGTGCTCGCGCTCGTGATCGCGGGCGGCGTCGGCTACCTCTGGTACGCGGGCAAGCTGCCCGGCCTGTCGGACGACGCGTCCGGCGACGGAGCCGCCGCGGCCGGACCGCAGAACCGCGACGTGATCGTCGTCCACCTGCACAACACCAAGGGGGGCGGCACCTCCACGGCGCTCCTGGTGAACAACACCACGGCCAAGCGCGGCACCACCGTCCTGCTGCCCAACTCCCTCTCCGTGACGAACGACGAGGGCGCGGGGACGACGCTCGGCAAGTCCGTCGACGACGACGGTTCGACCGGCACCCGCGAATCGATCGACAGCCTGCTCGGCACGCAGGTCGAGGGCACCTGGCGGCTCGACACCCCGTACCTGAACAACCTCGTCGAGCTGGTCGGCAACATCGACGTCGACACCGACGCCGATGTGCCCGACCCCAAGGCCAAGAAGGGCCAGGCGCCCCTCGTGAAGAAGGGCGAGCAGCAGACCCTGAGCGGCCCGATGGCCGTCGCGTACGCCACCTACCGCGCGTCCGGCGAGTCCGAGACGGCCCAGCTGAGCCGGTTCGGGCAGGTCATGCAGGGTGTCCTGCGCAAGCTCTCGTCCGACCCGCAGGCCGCGACGACCACCGTCCAGTCCCTCGCCCAGATCCTGGACCCGTCGCTCAAGGAGCAGGACCTCGGCGCCTTCCTCGCCAAGCTCGCCGACCGTGCCAAGGGCGGCGACTACGCCACGCAGCTGCTCCCGGTGCAGCAGGACGGGACGCTCTCGGAGAAGGCCGGGGCGAGCGTCGTCAAGAGCGTCCTGGGCGGCGCGGTCAAGAACCCGGAGAAGGGCGCGGCCGTCCGGGTCGGCGTCAAGAACGCGTCCGGGACCAAGGGTGCCGGGCAGGAGGCGCGGATCTCGCTGGTCAACGGCGGCTACACCTTCGTCGACAGCGGCGCGGGATCTTCGGCCCAGCCGACGTCGCAGGTCACGTACGCCGACGCGGACAAGAAGGCGCAGGCCGTCGAGGTCGCCAAGACCCTCGACCTGCCGGACAACGCGGTCCGCAAGGGCAGGACCGCGGCCAACGCGGACGTGTCGGTCGTCCTCGGCCAGGACTACAAGACGGGATGACCGCATCCACCCCGGCCGGGCTTCACCCCGGCCGGGGCTCCTGTGGCCAGGGCCTCGCAGGCCGGGGTGACGCAGCAGACAGGGCGATCGGACGATCGCCGAGGGCGCTGTCGGCGGTCCGTGAGACCCTTGGTGTGTCTTGACCACCTGAAGGAAAGCTCAACTGTGACCGCCACGGACCGCTCCATCGAGCTCATCAAGGTCGCCGCCCAGTCGGCCGCCGACAAGCTCGCGCACGACATCATCGCGTACGACGTCAGCGACGTGCTGTCGATCACGGACGCCTTCCTGCTCGCCTCCGCGCCCAATGACCGCCAGGTCAAGTCGATCGTCGACGAGATCGAGGAGCGGCTCAACAAGGACCTCGGCGTCAAGCCGGTGCGCCGCGAGGGCGACCGCGAAGCCCGCTGGGTCCTCCTGGACTACGTGGACATCGTGGTGCACGTCCAGCACAGCGAGGAGCGTGTTTTCTACGCTCTGGAGCGCCTGTGGAAGGACTGCCCCGAGATCGAGCTCCCCGCGGACGCCGTCGCGACCCGCGGCAAGGCCGCCGAGCACGCCGAGCAGCGCGCCGCGGAGGAGGCAGCCGACCTGGACGGTGAGCTTCGGTGACCAGCCGCGGCTGCCGGATCATC
Source organism: Streptomyces sp. NPDC059900 (assembly GCF_050270335.1). Classification (NCBI taxonomy): domain Bacteria; kingdom Bacillati; phylum Actinomycetota; class Actinomycetes; order Kitasatosporales; family Streptomycetaceae; genus Streptomyces; species Streptomyces sp. NPDC059900. The sequence continues at coordinate 811 of NZ_JBNNJZ010000693.1, read as the reverse complement.
CTGTGGCGGCATGGCCAGACGTCCTGGAACCTGGAGCGCCGCTTCCAGGGCTCCACGGACATCGAGCTGACCGACACCGGCGTCTCGCAGGCCAGGCGCGCCGCCCGGCTGCTCGCCTCGCTGAAGCCGGACGCCATCGTGGCGTCCGACCTCAAGCGGGCGGCGGCCACAGCGGGTGAGCTCGCCGCCCTCACCGGCCTGGACGTCACGTACGAACAGGGCCTCCAGGAGACCTACGCCGGTGAGTGGCAGGGCCTGACGCACGACGAGATCATCGCGCGCTTCGGCGACCAGTACGCCGCGTGGAAGCGCGGCGAAGCGGTGCGCCGCGGCGGCGGCGAGCTGGAGACCGAGGTCGCCGACCGGGCCGCGCCGATCGTCCTGCGCCATGCCGACAAGCTGCCGGAGAACGGCACGCTCGTGGTGGTCAGCCACGGCGGCACGATCCGCACCACCATCGGCCGCCTCCTCGGCCTCGAGTCCCACCACTGGGAGGGCCTCGGCGGACTCTCCAACTGCTGCTGGTCCGTGCTGGGCCAGGGCGCGCGGGGCTGGCGCCTGCTCGAGCACAACGCCGGCACGCTGCCCGAGCCGGTGCTCGGCGACGACGATTAGTCCGGGCCGGGCGGGTGGCGAGAGCCGCTGGTCGGAGGGGCTGAGAGGGTCCCCCGGAGGCTCCGTCACCCGGATTTCACATTCCGGCCCGGCGCAGGCTAAAGTTCTTCTTGTTCGCCCGCCGAGCGGGACAGAACACACGGGGCTATAGCTCAGTTGGTAGAGCGCCTGCATCGCCCGCCGAGCGGGACAGAAC
>NZ_JBNNJZ010000692.1:0-3938 GCF_050270335.1 Streptomyces sp. NPDC059900 | reverse complement strand
CCGCGTACAGCGGGTCGGATCCGGTTTCGATGCGCACGAGTGCCCCGACGGGCAGGGCCGGTACTTCGTCGCCCAGTGTCAGGGAGGGGAACGCGTCCAGGTCGAACGGACCGTTGCCGTGGCCTTCATCACCGAGTTCGTAGCCGAAATAGGCCGCGTTGAAGGCGACCACGGTGTGCACCGGACACACGCGGTCGGCCACGACCGCCTCCAGGTAGCGACGCAACCGTTCCAGTTCCTCGGGGGGTGTGCTGCGGTGTCCGCCGGTCATGGCCGGAGTGAGCACAGGCTCGCCATCGAACGGCCGCCAGATGTCCTGTCCAGTGCTGATCATCGTGGTCACGCCCAGCCGCCCTTTCGTTCGGATCCGATTCCCGCCCGGTGGGATCTCGTGTGTCGGACAGGGCGGACGGCTCGCCAGAGGCTGTCCGGGCCCTCGACTGCGGCTCCGGCTGCGGCCAACCGTGTGAGACTCGCGCCTACTGCCGCATAGGGCAGATCAGCACGACCGCCGAAATGGCGGCTTTCCCGGATCGCCTTCGGCAGGGGGATCATCTTTCGATTCCTCGGGTTGTAGGAGGATTCGTCGCCGCGTAGTGCGTGCCAGAGCCGGCGCGGGTGAGCGCCCTGCGGCTGAAGCTGCAGCAGCCGGTGGACCTGGAGGTCGACGCGCTGGTCGCGTAGTGAGGTGTCGGCACCGCCTCCCTCGCGGGGGCGCGGGCTGTCGAAGGCCTGGGCCACGGCAGGGCGCCGCTCCTCCACGGGCCAGCGGCCGGTGCCCCAGCAGGCCGAGCAGCGGCAGCGGGCCGTTGTGCAGCACCCCTGGGGCAGGTCGCTGACGCCGAAGTAATCGGCGAAGACCCGTTGGGCGCAGACCGTGCTCGCGTCGAAGAAGTTCCGGAGCCTGGCCAGTTCCTCGGCGGCTCGGCGCCCGCGTCGGCCGAGCAGCGGGAGGAACCCGTCGGGCAGGGTGCCGGTGCGGGTGATCAGACCGGTGACCAGGCGGCGGCTGGGTGCCGCTGAGACGTCCAGGAGCCCACGGTCGTGGAGGTCGGCGAGCAGTTCCCAGGTCGCCGACGGTCCATCGGCGACCAAGCGGTAGTCGGGGCACCGGGCGGCGAGTTCCCCGTCGAGAGCTCGGACGTCGACCTGTCGTGGGGTGTCCCAGGACAGGGCGGTGTCGATGACAGTTTGCTCCAGCCGCATGTCCTCGTCGCGCTCCGCTGCAGTGGTAAGCGTCTGTCCTGCGCCGTGTCCGGCCGGTCGGAGGTCGCCGGGTTTGACCGCGCAGAATGGCGGGTGGTCGCCGAGGTCCTCGACTGCGCCTAGGTCGGCGAGCGCGCTGAACGCCCGCATGATGCCGCCCTGGTAGCGCTCCTGGGTGTGCCGGTCGTCCAGCTCGGCCTCGCTCAGCGCACCGCTAGCGGCGTCTTCGGCCATGAGCAGGTCGGCCAGCCGTACCGGATCGAGCGTGCCGTCCCGCTGGGCGAGGACAAGGCTGCCCATGCGCCGGAGCAGCGACAGGGGCAGTTCCTGGCCCGTCATGAAACGGACCATGCGCAGACCCCGGCTCGTCGCGAGGGCGAGACCGCTGTTGACGGGGCCATCACCGGACGCGCCCCGGCCCGCGCCGTCCCGCCCCGCCCGGCCCAACTGCTGGTAGAGCGCGGCCAGGTCGGTAGGCGGCGACACACACATCACGGTGCGTACGTCGGGCCGGTTGACACCGAGCCCGAACGCGGAGGTGGCAACAACCACGACCGGGACGAAGCCGTCGTCGCCTTCCCGGGGCGCCTCCCGGAACCCGGTCATGACGGCCGCCTTCTCCGCCTCAGTCAGACGGCCGTGGTACCGCAGCACGCGGACGCCGGCGTCACCCACGTACTCGTGCAGGTGGGTGTAGAGGGTGTTGACCTCCTTGACGGTGAGGCAGTAGAGGATGGCGTGACCGTCGAGCGCGTCGACGACGCGCTCCACCAGCCCGGCCACACCTCCCTGTCCGAGCTGGTCGAGGGAGCGGCGGAAGACGGCGAGTTCGGGCCTGATCGGGTTCTCGCGCACCGTCAGGAGCCCGCCGACGACTCCGGAATGCTCTTCTTCGGCGGTCGCCTCGGCCGAAGCGGGCTCCGGGACCTCGGCGGGCAGACCGAACAGTCCTTCGCGCAGCGCCTCGTGGACGGCCCTGTTGGCGGTGGCGGTCACCGCGGTGACCGCCACCCCGTGGTCCCGGCGCAGCTCGTCCAGGAACCTGCTGACCCGGCGCATGCTGGGCCGGAAGTCCTCCCATTGCGGGAGCGTATGTGCCTCGTCCACGGCGATCCGGGTCACCCGGCCCGCCGCCGCGGCCGCGCGGACGGTCTCCCGGAAGCGCCGCTGACACAGGCGTTCCGGGCTGACGTAGAGCAGGCGGATACCGTGGTCGGCTCGACCGAGGAGCTGGTCCGTCACTTCTGTCTTGCCGGCCCTGCTGCTCGACTCGCGCAGCGGGGAGATGAGCGCGCGGACCGAGCCGCCGATGGACCGGTTCAGTTCGAGGGCCTGGTCGTGCATGAGAGCGACGAGCGGGCTGACGACCACGGTGACGCCGGGCAGGACCAGCGCGGGCAGCTGGAAGGTGAAGCTCTTGCCGAAGCCTGTGGGGAGCAGTCCGAGTACGTTGCGTCCCTCGGCCACGGCGGCGATGACGGCCTGCTGGGCCGGCTTGAGGGCCACGGGTTCGTCGACGAGCCGCAGCAATCCTCCGATGCGGGCGCAGCGGTCCTTGACCTCCTCCACAAGCAGGCCCTGTTCCCGCAGCTTCCGAGTCTCCTCGGTGGTCAGCGCCAGTTCGCGGATCCGCCTGGTGTGCGGTAGGAGGGTCTGTCGTTCGAGAGTTTCGTCGGTACACAGCTCCGCGGCCCGGGCGGGGTCCAGGAGGTTGTGGGCCGCCATGAACTCCCAGATGCGACGCCATCCTTCAGTCATGGTGGCGACGTTGCCGCCGCCGATGTCGCCGGTTTCCGGGTCGGGGCGCTGCAGTCCGTCCTCGAGGCTGCCGAGGAAGGCACGCCGGTAGGAGCGGCGCAGGCTGCTTGCTCCCGCGAGTTTGCGGTCGCTGATGACGACGACGCCGCGGTGGCGGTCGGAGCGGATGAGCCGGCCCACCGCCTGACGCAGCTGGAGCGCGGCGAGCGGAAGGTAGTAGTGCTCGGTGGCGGCACCTTCCGGATCGGGGTGGCCGGCCTGCTCGGCGCGTTCAGCGACCGCCGCGCGCCGGGCCTCCACGATCGGAGCGGCGAACGGAGCAAAGGGCAGTTTGTTGATCCACACCAGACGCAGCCGCTCGGCGTCGGAGACGTCGACCCCCTGCCACAGTCCTTTGGTTCCGACGAGAAACCCTCCGCCGTCCCGCCGGTCGGTGAAGGCCTGGTAGGCCCGGCCGTTGCCGAGAGTGAGTGCCTCGACGACAGGGGTGTCGAGGGCGCGGGAGCGCAGCTCCCGCACGAGGTGGAAGCCGATGCCCGCGGCGGTCGAGCGGGCGGTCGTGAGGATCATGCCGCCGCCGTCGAAGCCGTTGCTGTCGGCGCGTGCACGTGTCATTTCGGTGGCGAATCCGGCGACCTGGTGGGCAACGGTCCGCAGAGCGCCCTCCTCCTGCTCCGCCCAAGAGGGGAAGTCGGAGAAGCACACGACCTCGGCCTGGCTGTGCAGGGCGAACGGGGAAGGCAGAGCCAGCGTCGGCAGATCGTCGGGCAATCCGAGTCGGGTCCGTATGAAATCCCATTCCCCGGCGACACGCAGGGTCGCGGAGACGTAGTGGACACGGTCGAAGGACTCCAGGTAGCGCCGCCACTCTGGGTCTGCGGGCAGATCGACGGGACTGGTGGCGACACGGAAGCGGTAGGACCGCAGCTCCGCCCTGGGTTCGTCCACTTCCTCTAGATGTATGACGCGGGAAG
>NZ_JBNNJZ010000691.1:0-3950 GCF_050270335.1 Streptomyces sp. NPDC059900 | reverse complement strand
CATCAAGCACGGCGTGAGCGACCCGCACGGCGTCAAGCTGTGGTGCCTGGGCAACGAGATGGACGGGCCCTGGCAGACGGGCCACAAGTCGGCCACCGAGTACGGACGGCTCGCCGCCGAGGCCGGCAAGGCGATGCGCCAGGTCGACCCCTCCATCGAGCTCGTCGCGTGCGGCAGCTCCAACTCGAAGATGCCCACCTTCGGCACCTGGGAGCGCGAGGTACTCGAGCAGACCTACGACGAGGTGGACTACCTCTCCCTGCACGCCTACTACGAAGAGTTCGACGGCGACCGCGCCAGCTTCCTGGCCTCGGGCGCGCACATGGACCAGTACATCCGCGACGTGGTGTCGACCGCCGACCACGTCCGGGCGGTGCGCGGCTCCAAGAAGCACATCAAGCTCTCCTTCGACGAGTGGAACGTCTGGTACGCCGCCCGCTTCGTCGGCGAGCGCAACCTGGAGACCGCCGAGACGCCCCGCCTGATCGAGGACACGTACAGCGTCACCGACGCCGCCGTGGTCGGCTCGCTGCTCATCACGCTGCTGCGCAACGCCGACCGGGTGGCCATCGCGTGCCTGGCCCAGCTCGTCAACGTCATCGCGCCGATCCGCACCGAGCCCGGCGGCGCCAGCTGGCGGCAGACCATCTTCCATCCCTTCGCCCAGGCGGCCCGTTTCGCGGGCGGCCGTGTCCTGCGCACCGACGTCACCGGACCGCGCGTCGAAACGCCGCAGTACGGGGATGTGTCCGCCCTGGACACCGTCGTGACGCACGACGAGGAGACCGGCGGGCTCACCGTCCTGGCCGTCAACCGCGACCAGGAGCAGCCGCTGCACATCGAGGCCGCGCTGCGCGGGGACGTCGCCGGATACCGCGTCGTGGAGCACCTGGTCCTCGCCGACGACGACCACGACGCGGTCAACACCGAGGCGCAGCCCGACCGTGTCGTGCCGCGCCAGGCGTCCGGCACACACATCACCGCCGAGGGCGCGCTGGCGGCCCAGCTGCCGCCGGTCTCCTGGAACGTCATCCGCCTGGCACCTCAGGGCGCCTAGAAACAGCACGCTCCGTTCCCCCACCCACCACAGAGTCAGGAGAGGCCCATGTCAGCGCACGACCCCGCACGACCACGTCTCCTCCGTCCCACCGTCCTGTTCCCGGTGCTGCTGGCCTTCCTGGCGGCACTGTTCGTCTCGCAGTCGGGCTCGTCGGCGGACGCCGCGACCGGCACCCTGCTGCGCGACGGCACCGGGCTCTACCCGCGCGCCGTCCGGCTCGCCCACAGCGGCGACGCGAACGGCCGGGTCCTGGCCTCCGTGGTCACCTTCGAGGGCAACAACGGGCTCGGCGCCATCCACGAGAGCACGGACGGGGGTGCGTCGTTCCGCCAGGTCGGCACGGTGCGCGACCCCGAGGCAGCGGGCGGGCAGGGGTTGTGCTGCTCGACGCTGTACGAACTCCCGCAGCGCATCGGCAATCTGCCCGCGGGCACGCTGCTGTGGGCCGCTTCGGTCGGCCAGGACGAGGCGAACCGGCGCATGGCGCTGCGGGTCTTCAAGAGCAATGACGTGGGCCGCAGCTGGAGCTATCTGTCCACCATCGCCACGGCGCCGAACACCAAGGGGCTGTGGGAGCCGGAGTTCTCCGTCGACGCGTCGGGCCAGCTCGTCGCGCACTACTCCGACGAGACGGACGGCGTGCACAGCCAGAAGCTGGTGGCCGCCCGCAGCGCCGACGGAGTGAACTGGACCGGTCACCACGACACCGTCGCCAGCACGCTCGCCTCGGACCGGCCCGGCATGGCGGTGGTGCGCAAGATGGGCGACGGGACCTACTTCATGTCGTTCGAGATCTGCGCGGCGGCGGGCCAGTTCCAGTGCGTCGTGCACTACCGCACCTCGTCCGACGGCTGGAACTGGGGCGCGGTCACCTCCCTGGGCATCCGCCCGGAGACCGCCGACGGCAAGTACTTCAAGCACGCGCCGAACCTGGCGTGGGCGCCCGAGGCGGGCAACCCGAAGGGCAGGCTCTTCCTCGTGGGCCAGGTCATGTACAACCGTGACGGCAGCAAGGCGGCCGGCAGCGGACGCACCGTCTGGGTCAACAGCGCGGGCGGCGCGGGCAAGTGGCGGGAGATCCCCGCGCCGGTCGCCGTCGAGTCGACGACCGTGGACTACTGCCCCAACTACAGCTCGGCCCTGTTGCCCTCGGCTGACGGCAACAGGCTCCTGGAAATCGCCACGGACTGGTCCGGCTCGGTCTGCAAGCCGTACTTCGCCACCGGATCGGTGCCCGGCGCCTGAGTGAGTGAGTGGGCGGGTGCCCCGCGTGTGCGCGATGACCTCATCGCCGCATGCGGGGCACCCGTCGTTGGTTACGGGGTGACCGCGTTGCCGCCGAAGGTCACGACAAGGCGTCCGTCCGTCGCGTAGGACCACTTCAGGGCCCCGCCGTACGACGAGCACCGCGACCCGTTCGCACCGGTCCAGAACTGGTTCGAGCTGTCGGAGTTGCCGATGATCTTGTCATTCGTGCCGCTGCCGCCGCGGCACGAGGTGTTGTTCCGGAAGACCGAAGTGCCGCCGTCGAAGGAGTAGTTGCGCTCTTCGTTGTCGATGCTGACGTTGTCCGACACCGACATCGTCCCGAGGTTCCTGTTGTACGTGAACCCGTGCTTGCCGTTGTCGTAGGCGATGTTGCGCCGGATGACGTGGTTGACCTTGATGTCCTCGCCGCCGAGCTTGTAGCCGTTGCGGTCGCCGTTGCCGGCCTGTGAGCCGTCGCTGAGGGTGCCGTTGCCCAGGGCGAGGGAGTCCTCGATGGTCACGGCGCCGATGGGGCCGGTGTCCGACTTGGTGTAGAGGTCCCAGCCGTCGTCGATGTTGTGGTGCGACACGGCGTAGCGGAAGACGTTGCCGGGCCCGGAGGTGAGCTTCGCGGCGAAGCCGTCGGCGTCCTCGCCGTCGGAGTCGGCGTTGTCGTGCGACTCCGCGCTCAGGATGAGGTTGTTCGACGGCCACTGGCTGCTGGGGGTGCTGGAGAGCATGCGCGAGAGCTGCAGGCCGGTGTCGCGGTTGTAGCGGGTCACCGTGCGCTCGAAGACGTTGTTGCTGCCGCCGACGAAGATGCCGTTGTCCCCGGCACGCTCGACGACGATGCCCTTGACGTGCCAGTACGAGCCGTTGACGGCCAGCCCGCGGTTCGCCGGGTCCTCGCTCTGGGCCGAGAAGTCCAGGACCGGGGTCTCGCCGGGGTAGGCCGACAGCTCGGTGCGGTCGCTCGCGGTGCCGTTGTTGCCCTGCGGGACGGTGACCGTCTGGGAGTAGCGGTAGGTCCCGCCGCGCAGGTAGATCGTTCCGCCGGGCGTGATGCGGGCGATCGCCGAAGTGAGCGTCGTGGGCGCCGCTTCGGTTCCGGCCGCACCGTCGGTTCCGCCGGGCGCCACGTACAGGGCGGAGGCCGCGGGCGGCGTCGTGGTGCCGTCGCTCACCTCGGCGTCGAGGTAGTCGATGTTGGGCAGGCCGGCCGAGGTGGTGGGGCTGAGCCGGATGGTGTTGCTGCCCGCCTTCACCGGGACGGTGAGTGTCTGCGTGGCCCACGTCCCCCATGCGCCGGTGCTCGCGAACGCCGCCGAAGCGGCCGCGGAGCCGTTCACCGTGACGCCGGCGGGCCGTGCGGCGGTGGTTCCGTTGGCGAAGCGGACCCGCAGCGTCGCGGTGCCCGCGGTGGCGGCGTCCACGGTGAACTGGGCATAGGCGCTGGTCGCGTTGGTGGCGTTGCAGAATCCGCTGCCGGAGTAGCCGGGCCAGTCGGAGTCGACGGTGCCTGTGCAGACCGCCGGGGAGTTCTCGGCCTCGTAGAGCGTGGGAGCGGCCTGCGCGGCGGTGCCGGACAGCGCGACGAGCGAGCCGGCCAGTAAGCCGACGCACGCGGTGAGGGGTCTTATGT
>NZ_JBNNJZ010000690.1:0-3959 GCF_050270335.1 Streptomyces sp. NPDC059900 | reverse complement strand
GAGGAGGACTCCATGCCGCTCACCTTCCGCAAGAGCTTTCGCATACTTCCCGGCGTGAAGCTGAACATCAACAAGCGCTCTTGGTCCCTCACCACAGGTGGCCGCCACGGCCCTCGCCGCACGCACAGCAGCACCGGCCGGCGCACCACGTCGATGGACCTGCCGGGCCCGTTCGGCTGGCGCCGCACAACGAAGCGACGGTAGAAGGGCGGCAGGAGAGCAACCTTCCGTCGGCTCCGGGGCCGCCCGGAGCCGACCACTCCCCCACCCAACCCAGTCACCGCAGATCAGGCCACGGCGCAACCGGCCCGCCGATGACGGCTCCAAGGCCCGCGCACACGCCGAAGTAGGCGCCGCTCAGGGCGAGTTCGCTCGGGCGGCGGCCACTCCCGGCTCGCCGGTTCGTACACTGATCCGGGTGGAGGACCTCACGGCTACCGGGATCGCTGCCCGCCCTGCGCCCGCCCTGCGACGCTACGTCGGCTCGTACGTCGGTTTTGACCTGCGCGGGTTCCCGGCGGGAGTGCACTGCGGTCCGCCGGGCCACGCCCTCACCGCGGTGATCAGCCTGTCCGGGCCTTTGCAGGTGGCGGCGGGTGTCGACGACGGGTCGCCAGTCACCCGGTTCGACAGCGTGGCCGGCGGTCTGATGTGCCGCTCCGTGGCCATCCACCACGACGGACGCCAGCACGGCGTGCAGGTGGCGCTGACACCCCTTGGGGCCAGGGCCCTCTATGGCATGCCCGCCGCTGCGCTCGCCCATCAACTCGTCCCGCTCGATGAGCTTCTCGGAACGCTGGGCACCGAACTGGTCGACCGGCTTCGCGCCGCCAGGAGTTGGGCCGCGCGGTTCGCCGCGCTGGATGAGTTGCTGCTGCGAGCCGTCGGCCGCGCCGGCGGTGATCGCCTGCCGGGGCAGGGGCCTGAGGTGGCCGAGGCGTGGCGCCGCCTCGTCGCCGCGCGGGGCAGCCTGAAGGTGGGGGCGCTGGCCGCGGAACTGGGCTGGAGCCGCCGCTACCTCACCGACCGCTTTCGCGGCGAGGTGGGCCTGTCGCCCAAGACCTTCGCCCGCGTTCTGCGCTTCGAGCACGCCCACGACCTGGCCACCGTGCACACCCCACTGCCCTGGGCCCAGGTGGCGTCCGTCTCCGGCTACGCCGACCAGGCCCATCTCGTGCGGGACTGGCGCGAGTTCACGGGCCGCTCGCCGACGGCCTGGCGTCGCGGCGAGCTCCTCCTCGGCAGCGGGTAGTCGCCGACCGGCTGCCCCTCCCCCTGCATCCGTTCCCTTTTCTTCAAGACCCTCCACTGCCTGCCCTGTGACGATCGTCGGCATGAGACTTCTCGACCACGAACCCAACGCCATCGACCTGCGCACCACGCCCGTGCACCTGGGACTGGGATCGAGGGCGAAACCCATCGAGGGCTTCGCCTGGAACCCTCAGGTGCTTCAGGCCTACAGCGCCGCGGTCGCAGCCGACGGGGCCGAGGGCCGCATCGTGACGATTTTCGACGGCGAGGGGCCCGGCGACGACTGGGAGCGCCATCCCGCCGGCGACGAATTGGTGCTCTGCCTCAGCGGGTCGGTGACGGTCACCCGTGACGTGGACGGGGCGGCCGAGCGCGTAGTGCTCGGGCCGGGTCAGGCCACCGTGAACCCGGCCGGGACATGGCACGCGGTCGACATGACGGGCCCGGCGACCATCCTGACCATCACCGCCGGACTGGGCACCGACCACCGGCCCCGAACCGAGGCCCGCCCCGCCGAGCACGTCGGCACACCCGACCCGCAAGCACAGTGAGCACACGCGTCGCGTGCCTGGGCGACAGCCTCACCCGCGCGCAGCTCAGCGTCGATTACCTGGACCTTCTCAAGCAACGCCACCCGCCCGGCGATGTGCGGTTCGCCCGCTTCGGCGCCAACGGCGACTTCGCCTACAACCTCCTGCGGCGCCTGGATACCGTCGTCGCAGACCCGCCCGACGTGATCACCGTGCTGATCGGGACCAACGACGCGCGGGCGAGCCTCGCCGGCTACCGCCTCGAGCAGGCCATGAAGCGCAAACAGCTTCCCGAGCGGCCGTCGGCCGGCTGGTTCCAGCAGTGCCTGGGAGCCGTCGTCGAACGGCTGCGCACGCAGACCGACGCGTCGATCGCTCTGCTCTCGCTCCCGGTCCTGGGCCAACAACTCGACGCAGCGGCGGCACACGCATCGCAGGCCTACAGCCGGATGATCGCCGAGGTTGCCGCCGCCCATGGCACGGCCTACCTCCCGCTGCACGAACGCCAGGTCGAGGAACTACGACAGGCGGACCCGCCGCCGATCCCCTACCAAGATCCGACGCCCCGGGCGAGCGTCGGCGTCCTGGTCCGGCACGCCGTGCTGCGCCGCAGCCTCGATACGATCTCGCGGCGCCGGGGCCTGGTGCTCACGACCGATCACATCCACCAGAACAGCCGCGGCGCCGCCCTTGTCGCCGAGGTCATCGACACGTTTCTGGCGCCCCGGAGCACGTAGCTCGCGCGCTTGAAGCGGAGGAAGGCGAAGTAGCGGTCAACATCGCGGGGCCCCGGCCGCCGGGGACAGCGTGCGCCACGGGCGCCTCGCCCACGCCGTGCGCGCGGCGAGCCGATCCCGGCACCCGCTTGCGGGCGTGCATCACGTCTGGCCGGGCACCCGTTTTCGTATGGGAAGCATCAGTAACGTGGAGAAGACCCTGGAGAAGTGGACCGCCCCGCTGTGGGAGCGCCTGCTTCCTACGCAACGGGACCAGCCGGAAGTGCTGGCCGAACTTCGCCAGACATGCGACGACAATACGGTCATCGTCGATCGGCAATGCGTCCTGGCGCCCAACACCTACACGCTTGAACTCCCGACAGCTTCCCACCGGCGGCTGGCCAAGTACATGGCACAGGTGCAACGCCAGCTCGGCGCGCAGGTCTGCCGGCACGCCGCCGAGCAGGGCTACACCTTTCCCGGCCCGGTCTCGGTGCATGTGTGTGCCGCTCCGGACGACACCGTCGGACAGTTTCGTCTGCACAGTGCGGTCAATCCCAGCTGAGCGGCGGCCAAGCCTTCGGAACCCGACAGAGGTCCGGAGGCTTGTGCCGGGTCAGAACCGGGCGTGCGTGGTGATGTCCGATTCGAACTGGTCGATCATCTCAGGGGTCACCGTGGGGCGGCACTGCGCGATCGCCTGAAGGTAGTCGGCCGTGGTCGCTCCCGGCAGTGCCCCTGCGGCGGCCGGCCCTCCGCCGGCCGGGACGAGATCGCGCTCGAAGGAGTGCTGCGCCGCGATCCGGGCGGCGTGCTCGATGTCGGCGGGCGTGAACAGATCACTTGCTGCCACCAGTTCGCCGATGTCCGCCTCCGGCCTGCCGTCGGTATAGCGCGCCCAGATCGCCGCCCGGGCGGCCTTGTCCGGTGTACCGATCGGGATCAGATAGTCGAAGCGGCCGGGACGCAGGAAGGCGGGGTCCAGGGAGCGGACGGAGTTCGTCGCACACACCAGTAGGCGCTCGTCACGCTCCCGGAAGCCCGGGATGAGCTTGAGCAGTTCGTTGGTCACTCCGTGCATCCCGCCGGGCTGCGCCGGTTCCTGGCGCACCGGTGCGATCTCCTCGACTTCGTCGATGAAGACCAGGACGCGTTCCAGCTCGGCGATCGCCGCGAACGCGGAGCGCAGCGCGGCGGCCAGATTGCCCCCGTCGGCCAGCCGTGAGGGCAGGATCTCCACGAAAGGCCAGCCAAGGCGCGAGGCGATGGCGCGCGCGAAGGTGGTCTTGCCGGTGCCCGGCGGGCCGAACAGGCCCACCGCCCTGGGCGGGCGCACACCGTGCAGCGCGGCACGCTCCGGTGCGGCAAGCGGCAGCACGACCCGCCGTTCGATCAGGTCCTTCTCCCGCTCCATTCCGGCACCCCTGTCCCACAGGTCACCGGGCCGCAGCCGGCCGCCGAG
>NZ_JBNNJZ010000689.1:0-3966 GCF_050270335.1 Streptomyces sp. NPDC059900 | reverse complement strand
CAGCAGGGCCCGGGCCATGGCGACGAATGCGAAGCCCCCGGCCATGGCCCGGTCCATGCCTTCGCGGTCGGTGATGCCGCCCAGGAGGATCAGCGGCAGCGTAAGCGCCTCGCGGAACTTCTGTGCGTGCTCCAGCAGGTACAGCGGCTCGTAGGGATAGGCGCGCAGGAACGATCTGCCCAGCGTGCGCAGGCCGATGCGCTGCGGCAGGGGGAACTGGGCCGCGAACTCCTTGAGCGGGGCCTCCCCGCGGAACAAGTACATGGGGTTGAGCAGCGAACTGCCGGCGGTGAGCGTCAGCGCGTCCACCGAGCCGTCTTCCTGCAGCCAGTGCGCCACCTGGAGGCTGTCGTCCAGGGACAGGCCGCCGCGCACACCGTCGGTCATGTTGAGCTTCGCGGTGATGGCGATCCGGTCGCCGACCTGTTCGCGCACCGCACGAGCCAGGTCCAGGGCCAGGCGGGCCCGGTTGGGCAGGGTTCCGCCGTAGGCGTCGGTGCGCCGGTTGAGCCTGGGACTGAGAAAGGCGCTGGCCAGGTAGTTGTGGCCCAGGTGCAGCTCGACGGCGTCGGCCTCGGCCTCCACGGCCAGTTGGGCGGCCGAGGCGTGGGCCCGGACCACGCGCTCCAGGTCCTCGCGGGTGGCAGCCCGGTCGCGGCGCAGGCTGACCGGGTTGAATCCGCCCATCGGGGACAGGGAGGGAAGCCGGTTGGAGCGGGCATCGGCCACGGGGCCGGCGTGCCCGAGCTGGAGGGCGACGGCGGCGCCCGCCTCATGGACGACGGCGGTGAGTCCGCGCAGTCCGGGCAGCGCCTGGGGGCGCATCCACAACTGCGCGCGCTGGGTGCGGCCTTCGGGGGCGACGGCGCAGTAGGCCACGGTGGTCATCGCCACGCCTCCGGCGGCGGGCCGGCGATGGTATTCGATCAGCTCGTCGGTGACCAGAGCGTCGGGTGTGACGCCCTCGAAGGTGGCGGCCTTGATGATCCTGTTGCGTAACCGCACCGGGCCCAGCCGGGCCGGGGCGAGCACGTCGGGTATCGACTCGGAAGGGCGGGGAGGCGGGGCGGCGGCAGGCATGCGGGAAGCGTCCCAGATGTCTGACGAGCTGTCAGCTATCCGGAGTGAGCGTCCTGCCGGCTCCCCTGGACTACCCTCCCGCCTCCGCGCCCGACGTTCCAGATCAACGGCGCACCCCGGACAGCCGGATGGTCACCTCCCCATACAGGCTGCCCCTAGGAGGCGGGCACGCCGACCGAGGACCATGCCTTGAGCACGGCCTGGATCTCGTCCCCCTCGCCGAAGAGCGTCCGGGCCGATGCCGCCGTCAGGCGGGCGAAGTCCGCGAAGTCGGCGTCGGCCGCCAGCTCGCCGCCGGTCAGCGTGGCGTACCAGATCTTGCCTGCGCGCTCCCAGGCGTTGCCGCCGAGGCGGGTGGCCAGCAGGTAGAAGGCGTGGTTGGGGATGCCGGAGTTGATGTGCACGCCGCCGTTGTCGCTGGATGTCTTGACGTAGTCGTCCATCGTGGCGGGCTGCGGGTCCTTGCCCAGCACATCGTCGTCGTAGGCCGTGCCGGGCGCCTTCATCGAGCGCAGCGCCGTACCCCGGTCCACATTCGGTCCCAGCAGCCCGTCCCCGATCAGCCAGTCGGCCTGATCGGCGGACTGCCCCAGCGCGTACTGCTTGATCAGCGAGCCGAAGACGTCCGAGACGGATTCGTTGAGCGCGCCCGACTGGCCGTAGTACTCCAGGTTGGCCGAGTGCTGGGTGACGCCGTGCGTGAGTTCATGGCCGATGACGTCGACCGGAATCGTGAAATCGAGGAAGAGGTCGTTGTCTCCGTCGCCGAAGACCATCTGGGAGCCGTCCCAGAAGGCGTTGTTGTACTTCTCGCCGTAGTGGACGGTGGCATCCAGCGGCAGCCCGGAGTCGTCGATGGAGTGGCGCCCGTAGGCCTTGAGGTACAGCTCGAAGGTGGCGCCCAGCCCGGCGTGCGCGCGGTTGACGGTGGCGTCCTTGGACGGCTCGTCGCCCTCTGCGTGGACCTTGCGGCCGGGCGTGACCTCTTGGTGCCCGGCGTCGTAGATCGTGCGCTGCGGCTTGTCGGAGGGGGCTCCGGCATGTGCGACGGGGGCACGGAGGGTGGTGATCCGGCGCCGGGTGCGCTGGAGGGAGTCGTGCTCCAGGGTGCGCCGGGCCGGGTCGGCGACAGCCGGGTTCTCCGAGCGGGCAAGTTTGTCGAGGAGGTGCGGAGGCACGATGGTGCAGAACACCGGATGCGTGACGTGGTTCATGACCGGCAATCTGGCACCGGCTGCGCCGACTTGTCTGTGCTTTGCGCCGTAGTTCATGACATTGAGTGGTTCGCCGTCGTTCGCGCACGGGGAGCCGTCTTTCCTCGCCTCAGCGCGGGCGGTCCCCGGCGAACGTGTCCGGGCCCGTGCGAGCCCGGCTCGGCGGCCAGTAGCGTTCCGAACATGACATCAGCACGGCCCCTGTTCCCGCCGTATCCGATCCGCGGCGTGCACGTGCGGCATCAGAAGCAGAACTGTGCACCGCAGTTCGCGGAGATTGCAGTGGACTTCGAGCCGGCAGCGCCGGGCTTCGCCTTCGAGGTAGACCCGGGTCTTACGGTGGCGTACGAGCCCGCCGAGGACCTGCCACGCTTCTTCGCGGCGGCGGCCGCGGGGATCGAGGAACAGCTGAACCTGCCCGGGCACAACATCGTCACGGCCGCCCGGGTGGTGCTGCGGTGCGCCCGCGCCGACAGCTTCGGTTCCCACGAACGGGCGTGCAGGAGCGCGGGCTCTCTCGCCGCCCGCAGAGCCCGGGAGTCGGCGAGGGCGCCGCGCCTCTGAACGGCCTTCCGGGCGGGCGCCCCTTCTGCGCGATGGGTCAGCCGTACATGGCTACGCGGTACAGCGTTGCCAGCGCATCGTCGATGGGGTGGGGCTGCGGTTTGCCGGAGGAGGGGTCGAGCGTGTTCCAGCGCTGCAGGTTCAGCGCGACGGCCATCTGGCGCCGGCCGTCGGCACGGATCATGGCCAGTGCCCCGCCGCCCCAGACCGTGCCGCCGTGGCCCCAGAAGGTGGCAGCCCCCGGTTCCTCCATCGGATGCAGGCCCAGACCGTAATCGATCACCTTGCCTTCCTGGGAGACGACCGGGACGATGCGCTGCATCTCCGTCAGCGAAGACAGGCTGACGATCTTTCCGGCAAGGAGCATGCCGTAGAAGCGGTTGAGGTCCGCGAGGGTCGATATCAGC
Organism: Streptomyces sp. NPDC059900; assembly: GCF_050270335.1. Lineage (NCBI taxonomy): Bacteria > Bacillati > Actinomycetota > Actinomycetes > Kitasatosporales > Streptomycetaceae > Streptomyces > Streptomyces sp. NPDC059900. The sequence goes on along the minus strand of NZ_JBNNJZ010000689.1, from coordinate 701 downwards.
GAGCCTCCCGGGATCACCCAGGACATGTCGCAGACGCTGAAGTCGCGCGGCGGGTCGAACATGCCGAACCACGCCTCGTAGAGCTGTGAGTGCGGCCCCTCTATGTACGGTCCGCTGGGCAGTTCGGTGTCGACGAGCCCGGCGCGCTCAATGACGTTGCGGGTGATGCACTGCTCGGCCGTAGTGCCGGTCACCTCTTCCAGGAGCCGGCCCAGAAGCAGGTAGTTGGTGTTGGAGTACACCCCCGGGGTGCCGCCCGGGGCGCAGACGGCGGGCGCGCTGACCCCCATCTCGATCAGTTCGGCGGGGTCGAAGCGCGTGTACCGGTGGTCCTCCAGGCTCTGGGGCCGGGTGGCGGCGATGTCGGGAAACGCCGCCAGGGAGGGGAAGGCGTAGGGGAGGTACTCGGCCAGTCCGCTGGTGTGGTTGATCAGCATCCGGACCGTGATCGCCGCACCGCGTTCTCCGGGGACCAGCTTCGGAAGGTACTGGCCGATCGGTGTGTCGAGCCCGATCTGCCCGGTCTCCACCTGCTGCAGGACGGCTGCGGCGGTGAAGGTCTTGGTGATGCTGCCGACGCGGTGGCGCATGCCGGCGGTGACGGGGCGGCCGGTGGCGGTATCGGCCACTCCGGCGGCGCCGCGCCAGACCTGGTCGCCGTCTCGCACCTCGGCGAACAGGCCCGGCATCCCGGCGCGGCG
>NZ_JBNNJZ010000688.1:0-3966 GCF_050270335.1 Streptomyces sp. NPDC059900 | reverse complement strand
CAACCGCCCTGATCGCGAGTGCCGCCGCGACCGAGTACGAGCACTATGTGCGGGTCCGTGAAGAACTCCGCAGCTCCGGGGCCCCGTACGCGTCCGTGAGAAGCAGTCGCCCGTCCACCGGCCCGGCCTCCGCGGCCGGTTCCCGCTCCGGTACCGGACTGGCAACCACCGGCCAACCTGCCCCGACCGGTCGGGGCCGTCGGTTCCGTGCTGCCGTGCTCGGTTCCGCAGGAGCGGGCGGGAGCCGGGGCAGCGACGGAGTTGCTCCGCAGCGGTGGTCCGCGATGTCCTACGGCCGCCGTCTGCTGGCAGCGCTGCTCGGGCTTCGCGTACGCCCGGAACCACTGCGCGTACGCCCACAACCGCTGACGGGAGCACCAACGCCGCATACGCCTGAGCAGTCAGCGGGCGTACGCCCACCCGCTCGCCCGCGGCCGGGCACGGGCGCGTCACTGTCAGCGGAAGCGGCCGAGCCGCAGGGAGCCGGTGCCTTCGCCGTTTTCGCCGTGCTCGCCCCCGTTCTCTCCGGAACCGCGGCCGTGATCTTCTTTCTCGTCGGCCTCGTCCTCAAGATGTTCCGCGCCGAATCGGCTGTCGCCGGAACCATGATCAGCGCAGGATGGCTGTTCGCAGCCGCGGCCGTGGGCGCGATCGTCGTCTGCGTGACTATTCTGCTGGTCACCGCGGTGCGCCGTCGTGACCGGCAGACCGAAGAGGACCCGGGTTACGGCGAGATCGAGGAGGTGGAGCGTGCCAGAGATGCCTGGCGGGAAGCCCTCCTGGAGCGCGGCATCGTGCCGTTCCTGCGAGAGGCGCTCGACCCTGCCAGGGCTCCGGCGGGCGGGCCCTCCGCCCCCAGCGGCCGACTGCCGGCTCTCGGCTACCACCGTCCAGATTTTTCGGCCCCCGGCGACCGCCCCGATCCCGATTCGTCCCCCCGTCCGAGATACACCAGCCCGGACTTCACCAGCCCGGACTTCGGAGGCCCGGAACACCGGCCGGACTGACGTGTCCCTGCGCCACCTAACGCCGGACCCGCGACCTGCCCCGCGCGCGAGGGCGGCCGGTCGCTGAAGAGCCGCGAGACGGCTGCGCACCGGAGAGGAGGACCGCGAGGGCCGCGGCTGCCATCCCTGCGGACATGATGGTGAAACCGGCGGAGAAGGTGGCGGCCTGTGCCGCCAGGCCCAGGGCGAGGGATCCGAGCCCGGTGCCGGAGTCGTAGCCGATGTTCCATGCCACCGAGGTGATGTGCCGGTTCTCGGGGCCGGCACGGTTGAACGCCTGCACCAGCGTGAGGCTTTGGAGCCCTCCGTAGGCGGCTCCCAGCAGGAGCAGTCCGGTCAGCAGGAGGGGGACGCGCTCGCCGTCCGAGCCGATGGCCAGGGCGATCAGTGCCAGGCCTGCGCAGCCGGCCGAGACGAGAGTGGCGGTGATGGGCCGCAGGGAGATCCGGTCGGCCAGTTCTCCGCAGCCCCAGCGGGCCACAGCGGAGGTGGCGGTGAGGGCGAGCAGGCTCGCCGCGGCGAGTGCGGGCGTGCTGGTGAACTGCGGGGCGAAGGTGAGGACCGCGCCGCCTGCCGCCGTGACCAGGAGCAGGACGGTGAGCGGGAGCAGGATGCGCCGGAGCGCCGTGATCGCCGGGGTGGTTTGCTGCGGCTGGTCGGGCCCGGGCGGCGGAGTATCCGTGCGGGTCTCGACGGCGCGGCCCAGGGCCGGGATCCAGGGCAGCGCGAGGACGGAGAGAACGCCGCACGCGATGATCGCGGGGAGGGTGATCGTGCCCATCAGCCAGGGTGCCGCGGGGGTGAGGATGACCTGGGGGACGGCGATGGCCAGGCCGTAGAGGCCTATGGCCGCTCCCTGGCGTCCGCGCGGGGCCAGGGCGGCTGCGGCGATCGAGCCGCAGACGGTGATGATGCCGAATCCCGCTCCGCGCAGGGCGGTTGTCAGCAGCACGGGCACCAGGTGGCTGCTGAGGGCCTGCAGGAGGGCGGGCAGGCCGAGCAGGAGAGAGCCCAGGATCAGGGTGCGGGTCCAGCCGAGCGTGCGCAGCGCCCTTCTGACGCACAACTGGGCCAGGACGGTGGTGGCCATCAGGACGGCGGTGACGAGTCCGGCGCCGAATTCGTCGGCTCCTCCACTGACGGCCCACGCCGGGGAGACGGGCAGCAGGAGGGCGAATCCGGAGAAGCAGAACAGCACCACGATCAGCAGCTGCGGTATGCCGGGGGCGCGGAGTACGGATTCTTTCAAGGGATCAGACATGGACCTCGGTTGTCCTTGATCTTCGAGGCGGATGATTCGAGATGGCTGAGGTGGACGGGAGGGAGTGCGGTCAGGCGGGGCCCGGCGGCAGGTGCACGGTCATGATCAGATGGCAGGTTCCGTCGCCGTCGCCGCGGTAGGTGTGGGTCACGTCGCCGTCGAACGTGGCGGTCTGGCCGGCCCCGACGGGGTGCTCGACGCCGTCCACGACCAGGATCATGCGCCCCTCGGTGACGCTGACGGTCTCGACGACACCGGCCTGGTGGGGGTGGCTGGGGTACTCGTCGCCGGGCCGGAGCTGCCAGCGCCAGACCTCGACCGGGGCGGGCCCGGAGGTCGTCAGCATCAGCCGGGCCTCGCTGCCCTGCGGGCCCGCCCACAGCGGCATCACGGCGTCCTTGGACACGACCCGGACGCGCTCCTGGGCGGCCCCCTCCATCAGGGCGGACACCGGGACGCCGAGGGTGTCGGCCAGCCGGACCAGGGTGGCGAAGTTCGGGTTCCCCTGGGCCTTCTCCAGCGCGAACAGCGAGCCCTTGCTCACCTTGGCGCGCCGCCCGAGCTCGTCCAGGGACAGTCCCGCGCGGGTGCGCGCGGCTCTGACGTTGTGCGCGAGCGTCCGCAGAGCCGCTTCGGCTTCGGCCATCACTCCACCCCTCTTCGTGGTCCGGTCTGCTGGACCACGCGGTCGTTCGGTTGACATCTGGCGGTCGTTTTGTTGTACGTTCTAGTCGTTCCACTGATAGTAAAGGATGTGCCGTGTTCGCTCTGCTGCTGGCCCTGGGCAGTTCCCTGGCCTACGGATGTGCCGACTTCCTCGGCGGTCTCGGCGCCCGCAAGGCCCATGTCCTGCGCACCGTGATGATCGCCGCCCCGGCCTCCCTCGTGGTCGAGCTGCTGCTGTGGCCGGTCCTCGGAGCCTCCTTCAGCCCCGCCGCCCTGGGCTGGGGCGCGGCTTCCGGTGTCGCGTCGGCCGCGGCGTTCGCCCTGCTCTACAAGACCCTGGCGATCGGCCCGATGAACGTGCTCTCCCCGGTGACCGCTCTGGTCTCCGCCATGCTGCCGGTCGGCGTCGGGCTGCTCCAGGGAGAACACCTCGGCCCGGCCGGGCTGATCGGCCTGCCGCTGGCCCTTGCGGCGGTGATACTGGTCAGCGCCGGGCACGGCGCGAAGAACGCCCGCCCCTCGCGTACGGCGATCCTGCTGGCCTTCGGTGCAGGCGCCGCCATCGCCCTGCAGCTGGTTTTCCTGCACCAGGCGCCCGCGGACAGCGGCGTCGCCCCGCTTCTCGTCGGCCGCGCCGTCTCCTCCGCCGTCACTCTGGCCGCCGCAGCGCTGATGAACCGGCGACTGGGCGCCGAGAAGCCCGCCTACGCCATATCCGCCACCGCCGGGGTGCTGGACTCGGTGGCCAACCTGCTGTTCCTGTTCGCCGCCCGCAGCGGCGACCTGGCCGTTGTTGCCGTGATCACTGCCCTGTACCCGGCCGGGACCGTCCTGCTCGCCCGCAGTGTCCTGGCCGAACGCATCCACCGCGGACAACTGATCGGCCTGGGCACCGCGGCCGTGGCCGTCAGCCTCCTCGCCCTGACCTGACACCGCGCGGGGCACGACCCTGGCCGGGGGGGGCCCGCATGGGGGCAGGGTCCGCCGCCAGCGGCCGGAGGGGGGGGGGTGACCAGTGCGGGGGAGGGGAAG
>NZ_JBNNJZ010000687.1:0-3967 GCF_050270335.1 Streptomyces sp. NPDC059900 | reverse complement strand
CGGTGATATCACCGCACCGGGGGCATCTCGTCGTGGAAACTTAGGACAGAGTGAAGTAGCTGTAAAACTCATGCGGTTGATGAACGGGAACGCGAGCGGGGCGTCTGGGGAGACGTTGCGGTCACGTCAGGGGAGGGGTTGGACGATGGCGCACGGTCGCCTGGGAGGCACGGGACGTCACCGTGCCCAGAAACCGGTCAAGGGCGGACGCCAGGCCGTCGCGCTCGCCACGATCCTGTCGGCGGCGGGCATCCAGACCGTCAGCGCCGCGGGGACGGCGGGAGCGGCGGGGGAGGCCGACGCCGAGCCGTCCCTGGCCGAGGCGCCGATCTTCAACGATCCGCTGGGCACCTCCGAGCAGCAGTACGCCATCCGGACGCGTCTGATCGAGCTGACGAACACCGCGGTGCCGGGATCGACCATCAAGGTCGCGGTCTACCACGTGTGGGAGGCCTCGGTCGTCGACGCGCTCGTGGCGGCCAGGAACCGCGGCGTGCACGTGCAGATGGTCCTCGACGAGACCAGCAGGAGCGACCGGCCCACGAACACGTCGTACAGCAGGCTCGCGACGGCCCTCGGCACCGACAGGAGCAAGTCGTCCTTCGTGACGCTCTGCCCCGCGGAGAAGTCCTGCCTGGGCGATCCGAAGTACGGCAAGTCGATCATGCACAACAAGTTCTGGCTGTTCTCGCAGGTCGAGGGCGCCAGGGACGTCGTCGTGCAGACCACGTCGAACTCGACGCCGTCCGCGCACACGAAGTTCTTCAACGACGCGCTGCAACTCCCGAACAACCCGACGATGTACGAGGCGTACGCCGACTACTTCGCCGACATGATCCGCAAGGACTGGCGGAACTGGGACTACCGCACGGTCACCGACGGCCTCTACAAGGCGTACTTCTTCCCGCGCTCCGGCACGGTCAACGAGACCGACACGATGTACTCGGTCCTGAACAACGTGCAGTGCAATTACAAGGACGCGGCCGGGGTGGCCCGGCACACGAACGTCCGCGCCTCGATCTTCAAGATCACTCGGAAGCAGATCGCCGACAAGCTCGTCTCGCTCAAGAAGGCGGGCTGCACGGTGAGCATCCTCTACGCCGAGACCGACAGCGCCAAGAGCCAGGGCGGCACCCCCGGCACCTGGGAGGCGCTGCACAAGACCGGTGGACCCACCATGCGCTGCTACAACGACGACCGGGACCCGTTGCACCCCGGCACCAAGCTGGTGACGCCCTACATCATCCACTCGAAGTACCTGCTGATCGACGGCATGTACGACGGCAAGCAGAACAAGATCTCCTTCACCGGCTCGCAGAACTACACGGCGCCCGCCCTGCGCGAGAACGACGAGGCGATCGTGAAGGTCGACGACGATTCGGTGCACGACGCCTACCGCCGCCACTTCGACCGCGTACGGGCCGTGGCCTGGCCGGGCAAGGCCGACACCACCGATCTGTGCAAGGGCGTCAAGCCTCTGCCGCCGGACGGCGAGAAGCCGGTTTGACCCTTCCGGGTGAGCCCCGTAATCTTGACCGTCGGCGTGTCAATAGGCGCGTCCTATCCCCGTAAACCTGATTTCCTTCCGGCGCCCCCGGCGCTCGGAAGAGGCCGACCGCGCATGCGGGCGGCTGGACTGCGGGGGTCCCGTTCCGAGCGAGAGAGAGATCCGCGTGTACGCCATCGTGCGCAGCGGTGGTCGCCAGCACAAGGTTGCTGTCGACGACATCGTTGAGGTTGACAAGATTTCCACTGCCAAGGTTGGCGACACGGTCGAGCTCTCGACCCTGCTCGTTGTCGACGGTGACGCCGTGACCAGCGACCCGTGGGTCCTGGCGGGCATCAAGGTCCAGGCCGAGGTTGTGGACCACCACAAGGGCGCGAAGATCGACATCCTTCGCTACAAGAACAAGACCGGCTACCGCCGTCGTCAGGGTCACCGTCAGCAGTACACGGCGATCAAGATCACCGGTATCCCCACGGCTGCGAAGTAAGGGACTGAGACTAGATGGCACACAAGAAGGGCGCATCGTCCACTCGGAACGGGCGCGATTCCAATGCTCAGCGGCTCGGTGTGAAGCGCTTCGGCGGTCAGACCGTCAACGCCGGTGAGATCCTGGTCCGCCAGCGCGGCACCCACTTCCACCCGGGCTCGGGCGTCGGCCGCGGCAAGGACGACACCCTGTTCGCGCTGGACGCCGGTGCGGTGGAGTTCGGCACCCACCGTGGCCGCAAGGTCGTGAACATCGTTCCGGTCGCCTGAACCAGGCTTCCGTAGAACAAGGTTCTTCGCGAGGGCGGACCTCACTTCCCTGTCGGGAAGCGGGTCCGCCTTTCGCGTGTTACTAGATAGACATTCCGTAAGTTTCTGGAGGCACATCCCATGACCACCTTCGTGGACCGCGTCGAGCTGCACGTCGCCGCGGGTAGCGGGGGCCACGGCTGTGCCTCCGTCCACCGTGAGAAGTTCAAGCCGCTCGGCGGCCCGGACGGCGGCAACGGCGGCCGTGGCGGTGACGTGATCCTGGTCGTCGACCAGTCGGTCACGACCCTGCTCGACTACCACCACTCCCCGCACCGCAAGGCCACCAACGGCGCCCCCGGTGCCGGTGACAACCGCTCCGGCAAGGACGGCCAGGACCTGGTCCTGCCCGTGCCGGACGGCACCGTCATCCTCGACAAGCAGGGCAACGTCCTGGCCGACCTGGTGGGCCAGGGCACGACCTACGTCGCCTCGCAGGGCGGCCGCGGCGGCCTGGGCAACGCGGCGCTCGCCTCCGCCCGCCGCAAGGCGCCCGGCTTCGCCCTCCTGGGTGAGCCCGGCGACGCCGGTGACGTCGTCCTGGAGCTCAAGACGGTCGCGGACGTCGCTCTCGTGGGCTACCCGAGCGCGGGCAAGTCCTCGCTGATCTCGGTCCTGAGCGCGGCCAAGCCGAAGATCGCCGACTACCCCTTCACGACGCTGGTCCCCAACCTCGGCGTGGTGACGGCGGGCTCGACCGTCTACACGATCGCCGACGTGCCGGGCCTGATCCCGGGCGCGAGCCAGGGCAAGGGCCTGGGCCTGGAGTTCCTGCGGCACGTCGAGCGGTGCAGCGTCCTGGTGCACGTCCTGGACACGGCGACCCTGGAGTCCGACCGTGACCCCGCCTCCGACCTCGACATCATCGAGGAGGAGCTGCGGCAGTACGGCGCGGGCCTGGAGAACCGGCCGCGGGTCGTCGTCCTCAACAAGATCGACGTACCGGACGGCCAGGACCTCGCGGACCTGGTCCGCCCCGACCTGGAGGCGCGCGGCTACCGCGTCTTCGAGGTGTCGGCCGTGGCGCACAAGGGGCTCAAGGAGCTCTCCTTCGCGCTCGCCGAGGTCGTGGCCGCAGCGCGTGCCGCGAAGCCGAAGGAGGAGGCGACCCGTATCGTCATCCGGCCCAAGGCCGTGGACGACGCGGGCTTCACCGTCAAGCTCGGCGACGACGGCATCTACCGCGTGCGCGGCGAGAAGCCGGAGCGCTGGGTGCGGCAGACCGACTTCAACAACGACGAGGCCGTCGGCTACCTCGCCGACCGTCTGAACCGCCTCGGCGTCGAGGAAGAGCTGATGAAGGCGGGCGCGCGCACCGGCGACGGCGTCGCCATCGGCCCCGAGGACAACGCGGTCGTCTTCGACTGGGAGCCCACGGTGATGGCCGGCGCGGAGATGCTGGGCCGTCGCGGCGAGGACCACCGCCTCGAGGCGCCCCGTCCGGCCGCCCAGCGCCGCCGGGACCGGGACGCGGAGCGTGACGAGGCGGAGCAGGCGTACGACGACTTCGAGCCGTTCTAGGCCCTTAAGGGGCGCGGGGAACTGCGCGACAAGCCACGACGCACCCGCAGTCACTGCACAGAGAAGGGGCCCCCGCGCGCAAAGAAACCGGGGCCCGTCTATGCGACTGGCGCCGCCCCCCACCCTGCTACCCCCGGACGGGGT
>NZ_JBNNJZ010000686.1:0-3971 GCF_050270335.1 Streptomyces sp. NPDC059900 | reverse complement strand
GGCCAGATCCGCAGCGCTCATGGCGGAGCCTTCCTGGAGCAAGGGGGCCGGTCGGACGGCCGGCGGAGGCGCGGTGCCTCGATGAAGACCGTAGGGAGAACCGCTTATGCATTCCAAGACCGGCTTTGCCATGTGAAGATGACCCGGAAGGCATAAGTCAAGGTGGACCATGGATCTTCTGCAGTTGCGCTACTTCCAGGCCGTCGCCCGTTACGAGCACATCAGCCGCGCCGCACAGGAACTGCGCGTCGCCCAGCCCTCGCTCAGCCGCACCATCGCGCGCCTGGAGTCCGAGCTGGGCTCGCCGCTCTTCGACCGGCAGGGCCGCCGCATCCGGCTCAATCCGTACGGCGCGATGTTCCTGCGGCATGTGGAGCGGGCCCTGAGCGAGCTGGACGACGGTCGCAGGGCCGTGCGCGAGGCGCGTGACACGGGGCTGGGCCGGGTGAGTGTCGCCTCCGAGACCCTTTTGACGATCACTCACCTGCTGGGGAGTTTCCGGGCCGATCACCCCCGTGCCGATGTACGGCTCTTCCAGTCGACGGCGCAGGAGATGGACCGCCGGCTGCGCACCAGGGAGGTCGATTTCTGTGTCGCCTCGCAGCCGTTGACCGGCACGAACTTGGAGACGGTGGAGCTCGCGCGCGAAGAGGTGCTGCTCGCGGTGCCGCCCGGGCACTGGCTCGACGGGCGGGAGAGCGTGACGATCCCCGAGATCGCCGACGAGCCCTTCGTGTCCACACGCCCGGGCCACTGGCAGCGCACCCTCCTGGACCGGCTGTTCGCGGCCGAGGGGCTCACGCCGCTGCTGTCCTGTGAGGGCGATGAGCCGGGCGCGAGCCAGGACATGATCAGCGCGGGCCTCGGCATCGGCCTCATCCCGGCGATCTCCCGCCTGGCGGGCACGGAAAGCACCGTCCCGGTCGCCTGGGTCCAGGTGGACGCACCCGACTGCCAGCGCCTGCTGACCCTGGTGTGGAACCGCGAGGGCTATCTGTCGGAAGCCGCCCTGAAGTTCCGGGAGTTCATCACCAGCACACCCTTCATGGACCACCGCCTGCCCGGCACACCCCGCGAGGGCGCCCTCCGTCGGGCCTAGGGTGCCGGGGCGCGGCGGTCGATGAGGGGCGGGCCCCGGTCAGCCAATGGGCTGGGGCAGGGGCACCACCTGGTAGGCCAGGCGGATCGTGTTGCCGGTGGCGGGGTCGCCCAGTTCCACGCGCCAGCCGTCGGCGAACTGGTCCACGTCGTGGGCCATGGGGATGGTGCCCGAGATCAGGACGGTGCCGGGCGTCAGGCCGCCGCGTTCGCGCAGGACGTCCGCCCAGTAGCCGGGCGTGAGGAGCTCGGCGAGCGTGCCGTGCTGGATCTCGGTCTCCCTGCCGTCGTCGTGGGTGACCCAGGCGCGCAGGGTCAGCTCGTCGATACGCGCCTCGACGTCGGCCAGGAGCCAGGCCTGGCGGGCCAGGACGTCGGGTGCCGCGTTCTTGCTCCAGGCCACGCCGTGGACCTCGAGGTCGCGGTCGGTGTGGTCGCACGCGGCCGTCAGGAGCAGTTCGCCGTCGTCCGCGACGACCAGGGCCCACTCCGCCTCGCCCGATGTGTGCGCGTGCGGCGCGGCGACCTCGTCGGTCTGCTGGGCCAGGTAGGGGGAGACGGGGTAGAGCGCCGGGGTCACCGACGGCGCGGGCACCCCGAGCAGGGCGAGCTCGGCGACATGTGCGGCGACGTCTGCCTGCGCGCGCCCGGCGTATCCGGCGTTGAGCAGCTGCACCACATCGACGTCGCGGGTGGAGCCGTCGGGGAGTTCGAAGGTCAGCACGGCCATGGGGCACTCCAAAAGGGGGCGGATCTCGACACGGTTAACTTCCGGCGCGGGGGTTGCGCATACGACCTGTATACAAGAAGTATGCCGGAAGGTCGATGTCCAGGTCGATGTCCCCTCGACGCAAGGATCGGGAAGCATGCAGCACACCCCCAAGGGCCCGCCGGCGGTCTCGCCGGACCGCTCCGGCATCCGCCGGGCCTTCTTCGCCAGCCTCACCGGGACCGCTCTGGAGTGGTACGACTTCGCGGTCTACTCCGCCGCCGCGGCCCTGGTCTTCGGCGATCTCTTCTTCCCCTCGGAGGACCCCCTCACCGGCACCCTCCTGGCGTTCTCCACCTATGCCGTCGGCTATGTCTCACGCCCCCTCGGCGGCATCGTCTTCGGCCGGCTCGGCGACGTGATCGGCCGCAAGAAGGTCCTCATCGCCACGCTGGTCCTCATCGGCGCGGCCACGTTCCTCATCGGCGTCCTGCCCACCTACGCCACCGCGGGCGTCACCGCCCCCATCGCCCTGGTCCTGCTGCGGTTCGCACAGGGCGTCGGGGTCGGCGGCGAATGGGGCGGCGCGGTCCTGCTGTCCAGCGAGTTCGGCGACCCGCGCCGCCGCGGCTTCTACGCCTCCGCCGCGCAGATCGGACCGCCCGCGGGAAACCTCCTGGCCAACGGCGTCCTCGCGGCCCTTGGCGTGCTCCTGACCGAGGAGCAGTTCCTGTCCTGGGGCTGGCGCGTGGCCTTCCTGCTGTCCGGCGCCCTGGTCGCCTTCGGCCTGTGGATCCGGGCGAAGCTGGAGGAGACCCCGGTCTTCAAGGCCATGGAAGCCGAGGAATCGCAGCCGCAGGCGCCGATCCGCGAGGTCTTCACCACCCAGCCCCGCGCCCTGTGCGCGGCGATCCTCAGCCGGGTCGCCCCCGACGTGCTGTACGCGATGTTCACCGTGTTCGTCCTCACCTACGCCACCGGCGAACTGGGCATGAGCCGAGGCTCGGCCCTGGCGGCCGTCCTGCTCGGGTCCTCCCTGCAGATCTTCCTCATTCCCCTGGCCGGCGCCCTGTCCGACCGGGTCAACCGCCGTATGCTCTACGGCTGTTCCGCCCTCGCCGCGGGAGTCTGGCCGTTCGTGTTCTTCCTCGTGGTCGACGGCGGCAGCTGGATCCTGCTGGTGTGCGGCGTCGTGGTGGCGCTGGCCATCCACTCCTTCATGTACGGCCCGCAGGCGGCCTTCGTCGCCGAGCAGTTCTCACCCCGCCTGCGCTACACCGGCTCCTCCCTCGCCTACACCCTGGCGGGACTCATCGGCGGAGCGGTCGCCCCGCTGCTGTTCACCGCCCTGCTCAGTTCCTTCGACAGCTGGGTCCCGCTGGCGCTCTACCTCGCCGCGGCGGCAGCCGTGACCCTCGTCGGGCTCGTCCTGGGCAGGGACTCCGCCCGCGCAGAGGAGGAGGACGCGCTGCTCGGCGCCGGGGCGGCGCAGGCCGAGCCCGCCGCCTGGGTTCCGTGAGCGGGCGCGCCGCCCGTTACGTTCGTCTCAGCCGGCCCATCCGACACCACCCCGAAAGGCGGCCCACCGTGCGCATCGCACTGAGCCAGCTCACGACCGGTCCCGAACCCGGCAAGAACCTCGCCCTCATCGAGGAATGGACCTCACGGGCGGCGGACGCCGGTGCGGACGTCGTCGTCTTCCCCGAGGCGTCGATGGCCTGCTTCGGCACCCCGCTGGCGCCGCTCGCCGAACCCCTGGACGGCCCGTGGGCCGGCAAGGTCCGCGCCATCGCCGAGGCCGCGGGCATCACCGTCGTGGCGGGCATGTTCACCCCGGCGTCCGACGGCCGGGTGACCAACACCCTGCTGGCCACGGGGCGCGGCGTCGAAGCGACATACGACAAGATCCATCTCTACGACGCCTTCGGCTTCGCGGAGTCCGACACCGTCGCCGCGGGATCGCAGGTCGTCACCATCGACGTGCAGGGCGTACGCCTGGGCCTGGCCACGTGCTACGACGTGCGCTTCCCGGAGCTGTTCCGGGCCCACGCCGACGCCGGGGCCACCGCCACCCTGCTGGCAGCCTCCTGGGGCGCGGGCCCCGGCAAGGTCGACCAGTGGGAGCTGCTGGTGCGCGCCCGCGCCCTGGACGCCACGCTGTGGG
>NZ_JBNNJZ010000685.1:0-3973 GCF_050270335.1 Streptomyces sp. NPDC059900 | reverse complement strand
GTGTACAGGATCCCCAGGGTGCACACGGCGGCCGCCAGGTACGGGGCGAGGGCGGCCAGGGAACCGGTGGTGCGCTGCGGAGCCGGCTGCCGCCAGTCCGCAGCCGCGTACGGGGGCGCAGCCGCAGAAAGGCCGGGTACGGCGGGCCGTTGGCTCCGGCGGCCGGCCGGCGGGCGCTGCCCGGAAGCGGACCAGGGCGCATACGCCAGGAGCAGGCAGCCCGCGAACCATCCGGCGTCCACGAGCCGGCCCGCGCGGTGGGAGGTGTCGTGCAGCAGCGGCGAGAGGAACGGCGCCTGGCACACCATGGTCACAGCGAGTGCGCCGGCGGCCGTGTTGAGCGCCGTGCGGTTCACCGCCGGCCGGTAGGAGTGCAGCAAGACGATCGTGCTCGCAAGGGAGATGCCGAGCAGCGGATACGCGAAGCCCGGCACGCTGCCCCCTGCGGGCTCCGCCGCCTGGGCGCGCACCAGAGTCCAGACCGACGTGAGCAGCGAGGCGGCAATGAGCCAGAAATCCAGGACGAGGCAGGCCCAACCGGCCTTTGTCACCGGGCGCTTGGCGAGAACGAGCAACGCCGCGATGGCGAGCGGCGCGCAGGCCAGGATGAACCCGTGGACGTAGGCGTGACCGGGCACGGCGCTCTGGGGCCCGACTTCGCGCCACCCGCGGGCCAGATGCCCCAAAGCCAGCATCACCGAGGCGAGGGCGAACAGCATCCACACGCGTCGAAACTGGTCGTGGCGGCTGCGCGCGTGCAGGAAACAGGACACGGCGGCGGCGCCGGCGGCGGCGCACAGCCCGAAGGGGCCCATGACGAGAGCGAGTTGATCCGATCCCCAGCCCCGCAGGGATCCCGCGGTGTACCCCGTGCCCAGCGCCGCGAGCAGGAGGCGGGGCACCGCTCGCGCGCGGGGCGCCCGGCTGCCGGGGGTGGCCATGCCCTTACCGCTCAACGGTGCCTCCTGCTGCTCCGGGGCGCGCGATGCCGGGGCCGCTGCCCTTCGCGGCTGCCGCGGCCATGGCTTCCGCAAGAGCGAGCGGGGCCAGGTCGGCGCCTTTGGAACTGATGCGGTAGAAGCGGCGGCGGGGGCGGCCCTCGCCCTCGGCGATCTCGTCCTGTTCCCAGTACCGCTCGACCCAGCCGGCCTGGCGCAGGCGCTCGAGAATGGGGAAGAGGGTGCCGTTGGGCAGCCGGGTGCGCTTGGAGAGTTCCAGCCCGTACAACCCCTCGGCGAGCACCGCCGAACGGCGATCGCCGTTGTCGCCGCGGCCGAGGAGCGCATGCAGCACGGTTTGAGTGTGTGACGTCATCTTCACGTCCGGCATGCCGCTAGCCTACCTAGGTAGAAGCGACTTTTCTACCTAGGTAGACGAAACTCGGGCGGTGTCCCGCACCAGGCCAACTCAGCGCTCCGCTCAAACGGTTCGGCGGCCGGTTACGGCAGGGCGAGGACCTCGTCGATCGCCGCCCGGATCTCCTCGTCCTGCAAGAAGGCCCGGTAGTCCCGGTCGTGTGAGAGTCGCCGCTCGGATGCCCGCACCGTGCGCAGGGTCGCCCGTGCCGCGGGGGAGATGGCGCCGATGCCGACGAGGATGTGCAGCGCGTCGAGGAAGGTTCCGAAGGCGCCGCCGCGGTCGGCGACGGGCAGGAGGTATTCCTCCGCGACGGACGCGGTGGGCTGCGGCTCGCCGGTGATCGACCACAGTGCTGCCGCGGCGCGCAGCCGTATCCAGCCGTCGCCGTGATCCATGACCTCACGTATCCGCTCGGCGTAGGCGGCGGCAGCCGGCCCGAAATCGCCCAGCAGGTGGACGGGTCCGTTTAGGGCCTGTGTGAGGTCGTGATCATTCTCGGGTTCTGGTCCCGTGCGGGGGTGGGACCTGGTAGGACGCTGGGTGTGACACGTAGACAACTCACCGACAAGCAGTGGGAGTTCATCGAGCCGTACTTGCCGATAGGTGAGTACGGTCCGTACCCCGAGCGACTGCGGGAGCAGTTCGAGGGGATGATCTGGCGGTTTCGGTCCAGCGCCCAGTGGCGTGAGATGCCGGCCGAGTTCGGACCGTGGCCGACGGTCTACGGGCGCTTTCGTGTCTGGCGGGACGCCGGGGTCTTCTCAGCTCTTCTGGAAGGCATGATCGCCGAGGCCGCTCGCCGGGGACAGACGGACTTATCCCTGGTCAGTGTGGACTCCGCTACTGCCCGCGCCCACCACGACGCAGCCGGGATGCACCTCGGCGAGGGGGTCATGGACGCCCTTGAGGAAGCCGCCGCCGAACAGGAGCGGGCCCGGCAAAAGGGGGCGGCCCGCCGGGACAGAACGGGCAGGACGGCAGGCGCGACCCCGGGCAGGAAGAGCGACGGCGTATCAGGCGACGGCGCAGGTTCCGGCTGAACCAGGCCCTGCTCGGCAGGTCCCGTGGCGGACTGACGAGCAAGATTCATCTCGCCGCGGACCGCAGGTGCCGTCCGCTGTCCCTGGTACTGACCGCGGGACAGGCCGGCGACAGCCCGCAGTTCGTCCCCGTGTTGCAGAAGATCCGGGTCCGTCTGCCTGTGGGCCGGCCTCGGACCCGGCCCGGTGCTGTCGCCGCGGACAAGGCCTACTCGTCCCGCGCCAACCGCTCTTACCTGCGAAGACGCGGCATCAAAGCAGTCATTCCGGAGAAGAAGGACCAGGCCGCCAACCGGAAGAGGAAGGGCTGCCGGGGCGGCCGCCCCACGTGCCACGACAGTGATCTTTATAAGGAGCGGAACACGGTCGAGCGGCTCATCAACAAGCTGAAGGCCTGGCGGGGCATCGCCACTCGATACGACAAGTCGCCCCAGAGCTACCTCGCCGGCCTCCACCTCCGTGCCTCGATGATCTGGATCAACGACCTGCTGAAGGCAACTCTCTGATCACAACGTCACACAGGCCCTAGCAGCCCCTCCCCGGTCTGTACCGCCTCGCCGATGAGTCCGAGCGCCGCGTCCCGGTCGCCGCCCAGGCGCCAGGCCGCCCACGCCACCTTGTGATGATTGGCGGGGGAGTCCAGGACGGTGCAGCCTCGCACGGCGGGCTCGGCCGATCGCGCGGCTTCGCCCATCGCCACCAGCGTGTTCACGGCGTACAGCGAGTAGCGGGTGTCGTCCAGCAGAGCCACCACCTCCGGCAGCGCTGGCGCCGCGTCCGGACCCCATGTCCGCAGGACCCTCAGGAAGCAGCACGTCAGCGACCCGCCGACGCCGTCCTCCCGGAGCGCCTTGCGTATCGCAGGCAGCAGGGCATCGGCGTGCGCCCGCAGCGGGACCAGGACGTCGTCGACTTCGGGCAGGCGCGGGTCGTCGACGACGTAACTGCGGGACCACTGGCCCCGGTAGGGCGCGTACAGATGCTCGACCAGCCCCGGCAGGGCGCGTTCGTCACCGATGCGGGCCAGCGCCCAGCGGGCGTGGTCGCCGCCAGTCCCCTCAAGCAACTCGTCCTGTCCCGGGTCATGGAGGAGCGCGGCCAGCTCCTCCGCGTACCCAGCGGCCGGGGATCCCAGTACCGCCAGCAGGTGGGCCGCCCGGTAGCGCACGCCGTGGTCCGGGTCGGCGAGCAGCGCACCCGCGAGCGGCACCAGCACAGGGGCCGCGGAAGCCCGGTCCACCAACAGCCGCCACGCCTCGTCCAGGGCGGCGCGGCACAGCGCGGCGTCCCCGGTGCGGCGGGCGGCGCCGATCAGCCGGACGACGAAGGCCAGCGCCGCCTGCGGAGCGCCCTGGAACAGGTGGCCGGTCCAGGAGACGACGTCCTCGCGGGTGAAGGCATGCTCGACGTCCGGGATGTACCAGGCCGCCTCGAACTGCGGGCGCACGCCGGGGTCGGACAGGACTTCCACCAGCAGGTCCAGCTCACGCAGCGCGGCCCCGGGGTCGAACGTGGCCAGAGCGTGCACGGCAGCGACCCGCATGACCGGGCCCTCCGTCTGCAGCGCACCGCCC
>NZ_JBNNJZ010000684.1:0-3977 GCF_050270335.1 Streptomyces sp. NPDC059900 | reverse complement strand
GGCTCCCTACCTCACCACCTGGCTGCACGAGAGCGGCCACAGCAACCTGCTGTGGATCTACGTCTCCGTCGCGGCGCTGGTCTCCCTCCTCGTCTACCTCACGATGCCGGAGACCAAGGACAAGGAGTTCGACTGATGACGCCGCATGTGCTCGTCACCGGTGCCGCGGGCGGCATCGGCGGGGCAATCGCCGCTGAGTTTGCCGCGCGGGGCGCCCGGCTCACCCTCGCCGACCGCGACCCCGAAGTACTGGAGCAGACCGCAGCGCAGCTCGGCGACGCGTCAACGTTCGCCGCGGACCTGACCGACCCGGACGCTCCCGCCGCCCTGGTCGAGCAGGCCTGGACGGGGCACGGCCCCATCGACGTCCTGGTCAACGCGGCCGGCGTCTATCCGTCCCTGGACATGGCCGACGTCGACGCCCGGTCCTGGGACCGGCTGTTCGCCGTCAACCTGCGCGCCCCGGTCCTGGCCACCGCCGCGTTCGCCCGCCTCGCCAGGGCAGCCGGCCGACCCGGCGCGGTCGTCAACATCTCCTCCGGATCCGCCCTGAGGGCCCGCCCCGGCGGCGGCCCCTACGCCAGTTCCAAAGCCGCCCTGGAGATGGCCACGCGCGCCGCCGCCCTGGAACTGGGCCCGCACCACATCCGCGTGAACGCCGTCAGTCCCGGCTTCGTCCAGGTCGCCAGCGACTGCAACCCCGTGTCCGCCCAGTACGCGGCGGCCATCGACGCCAACCCGCTCGGCCGCCCCGGCAGCCCGGACGACATCGCCCGCGCCGTGTGCTGGATCGCGGGCCCGGACGCCTCCTGGATCACCGGCGAGGTACTGCGAGTGGACGGCGGATCCAGTACGGGCGCCCTGCACCTGCCCCGCATCTGGCAGGACGGCGACACCCCCGCGGCCCTCGCTGCCACCGCCGCCCCTGCCCCCGACCCCGAACTGTTCGCGACACCGGCCGCCCCGACAAAAGGACTTACCCCATGACCGCCCCCTCCCCGCAGCGGGCCGCCTACACCGTCGTCGGCGGGGGCGCGATCGGCGGCACGCTCGCCTTCGCGCTCGCCCAGGCCGGCCATCCCGTCACCGTCGTCGACACCGACCCGGCCCATGTGGCGGCGATCCGCGCCGACGGACTGGTCGTCGCGCACGGCGCCACCCGCACCGCAGTGCCGGTCACCGCGACCACGCCGGACGAGTTCGAAGGAACGCTGGGACGGGTGCTGCTGGCCGTCAAGGCCCAGGCCACCGCGAGCGCGGCGGCCTGGATCGCGCCCCGCCTGGCACCGGAGGGCTATGTGGTCTCCCTCCAGAACGGCTTCAACGAAGACCTCATCGCCGTGCACGTGGGCGCCGAGCGCACCGTGGCCGCGTTCGTCAACATCTTCGCCGACGTCATCGCGCCGGGCGTCATCCAGGACGGCGGCGCCGGCGCGCTGGTCATCGGCGAGCCCGGCGGCGCCCCGGTCAGTGAGCGCGTTAGCTCCCTCGTGTCCGACCTGCACAGCTGGGGTCCCGCGGTGGCCAGCGACAACGTCGAGGGCTATCTGTGGGCCAAGGCCGGCTTCGGCGCGATGCTCGCCGCCACCGCCCTCGCCGACGCCCCCATGGCCGACCTCATCGACCGGCACCGGCCCGCCATGACCGCGCTGACCGGCGAGATCTTCGCCGTGTCCGACCGCCTCGGCATCAGTCTGGAGGCGTTCGACGCCTTCGATCCGCACCCGCTGCGGCCGGGGCAGGATCCGGCCGCACGCGATGCCGCCTTCGACCGCCTGACCGCGTGGCTGCGCACGCAGTCCAAGGACCGCAGCGGCATCTGGCGCGACCTGGCCGTACGCCACCGGCCCGTGGAGGTCACCACTCACTACACCGACGTGTTCGACCATGCGGCGCGCGAGGGACTGCCCACTCCCCTGCTGCGCACGGTCGTGGACGGTCTGCTCGAACTGGAGGGCGCCCCCGAGCAGATGTCGGAGTCGCGCCTGGCGGACCTCGACCGCCTCGCCGAGCCCGCGATACATGCGCGCCTGCCGCAGGCAGAGCAGGCCGATGCGGTACGGCGCTGGCTGGAGGAGCACCGCGAGGACATGGTCGCCGACCTCGACGCCTACACCTCCCAGGGCAGCGCCAGCGACGACCGCGGCGAACTCGACGCCTGCCTGGGCTGGTTGCGCACCTGGCTCGACCAACGCCTGGGTGCACCGGACGCCGAGGAGATCCTGCCCCGCACCAGCACCGGGGACATCCTCGTACGCCGCTACCCCGCCCGTGGCGCGGCCGGCCCAGACACCCGGCCGGTCCTGCTCCTGGGCCACTACGACACCGTCTGGCCGACCGGCACCCTCGAAGAATGGCCCTTCCGACGGGACGGCGACCACCTCAGCGGGCCCGGGGTCTTCGACATGAAGGCCGGTCTGGTGCAGGCCGTGTGGGCGCTGCGTGCGCTCGACGCGCTGGGCCTGCCCCGGCCCGCCTGCACCCTGATGCTCAACGGCGACGAGGAGACCGGCAGCCTCAGCTCCCACGATGCCATCGTCGAGGAGTCCCGCGCCAGCAGGCTCGCCATGGTCTTCGAGGCGGCCGCCGACGGCGCGATCAAAACGGCCCGCAAGGGAGTGGGCCTGTTCACGCTCACGGTCACCGGCAAGGAAGCCCACGCAGGGCTCGACCCGGCCGCCGGGGCAAGCGCGATCGACGAACTCGCTCACCAGGTAATGCACTTGGCCGCCCTGCGCGACAGCGGCGCCGGTACGTCGCTCAACGTGGGCGTGGTGGAAGGCGGCACCCGCAGCAACGTCACCGCAGGGCGCGCCCTCGCCCAGATCGACGTACGGGTCGCCTCCAACTCCGAGCAGCAGCGCATCACCACGGCCCTTGCCGCACTGCGCCCGGTGGACCCGCGCACCCGCCTGGAGGTCGGCGGGGACTGGAACCGCCCCGTCTTCGAGCGCACCGCACACGTCGCCGCGTACGCGGAACTGGCCCAGCGGTGCGCGGCGCTGCTCGGGGAGGAGTTGCGCGAGACGTCCGTCGGAGGAGCCAGCGACGGCAACTTCGTGGTGGCCGCGGGAACACCGGTTCTTGACGGCATCGGCGCGGTCGGCTCAGGCGCCCACGCCCGCTCGGAGAACACCTCGGCATCGGGCATGACCGCACGCGCCGCGCTGGCAGCCGTGGTGCTGGCATCGCTGGCCGGGTGAGGGGCAGTTGACCTCGTGGTTCCAGATTTACATAAACTATGAATATAAAGTTGCTATGCTTCGGGCATGAGCCGCCAAGACACCACCCCTGGCGCATCCGCCGCCATCGGGGCAGCCCTCTACGGCCTGGCCACCAGGGCCGCCAGACGCCTGCCCCGGGACATGAGCCTGACGTCCGCCGCCACCCTGGCGACCCTGGAGCGGACCGGACCGCGGCGCATCACCGATCTGGCCGCGGTCGAGGGCGTCACCCAGCCCGCGATGACCGCCCTGGTGCGGGTGATGGAGGAGTCCGGCCTGGTCGAGCGGCGGGGCGACGCGTCCGACAAGCGGGTCACGCTGGTGTGCCTGACCGAGGCCGGCGCCTCCTATGTCCGCACGCGGCACCAGGCGGGCGTCCACGCCTTCGAGCGGTTGATCGGCGGGCTCACCGGCGACGAGGCCGAGGCACTGCTGGCGGCCCTTCCGGCGCTGAAGCATCTGGCAGAGCTGGAAAGCCAGGACCGCGAAGCGCCGAAGCAGTGAGCGGGCAGCCGGTCGGCGGGAGCGCGGCGAAGGCGTTGCCGGTGGCGCATTCCGAGGCGCGGCTGCTGGTCCCCGCCCTGATGTTCGTCGCTCTGGTCGTGGCGGCGGTCGCCAGCCTCGGGGCGCCGCTCATCACCAGCGTGGCGACCTCGTTCCACGTCTCGCTCGGCAGCGCGCAGTGGACGCTGACCGTCGCGCTGCTCAGCGGCGCCGTCGCCACGCCGGTCCTGGGCCGGCTCGGTGCGGGCC
>NZ_JBNNJZ010000683.1:0-3977 GCF_050270335.1 Streptomyces sp. NPDC059900 | reverse complement strand
GGGTCGACAGGCCGTCGGAGGACTCGCCCGCGGAGTCCTCGGGCGCCCGCCATGTCGTCACGGTCTGCTCGGAGCCGTCGGCGGCAACGGCGATGAGTTGGCAGACGCGGGCGCCGCCGTGCGGGTCGTGGACGCGGAGCCCGACGTCCGTGCCCCAGTCGCGGCCCCGCGCGGTCAGGGTCGCCGAGACACCGGTGCGGCCGTCGCGGGCGGTGATCTGCTCCGGCCCCGGACCGCCGGAGCGCAGGACCGCCGTCGCGGGAGCCGCGAGGGCCAGCGCGACGGCGACCGCCACCGCGCACAGCCGCCGTCGGCGCCCTGCCCTGCGCAGCCGTCCTGCCTCGCCGAGCAGCCGGTCGGCGAGACCGGGCCCGGGCGCCGCCAGCGGATCGACCGGGGCCGGTGTGCGACCCCGGTAGGCGGCCAACTGCTGGGCTGTCGGGGCGAGTTCCGCCACCGCGGCCCGGCACGGCGGGCAGTCCATGAGGTGATCGTCGAAGCGGAAGGTGTCCGCCGCGTCGAGGACACCGAGCGCGTAGGCGCCGGCGTCGCGATGCCGCTCCAGGGGCCTCATGGCGTTCCTTGCGTGACGAGTCGGGCAGGGGGTGCTTTTCTGCCCTCCCGTACGCAGCGGACCGCCGAATCACTCAAGGCGTGGGACGAGAACAGTTGCGCGTGACGTCAGGACGTCACTGTCATGCCGCGCGGAGCCCTCAGAAGCTGCCAGAAGCCGTCAGGAGTGGTCGGGAGTCGTCAGAACAGATGGATCGCCAGGTGCCCGAGCGGCAGCCCCAGACGCCACGCAGGTGTCCACACCTTGGGTCCGTCGTCCTCGCTGCCCGGCGAACCGCCGCCGGGCACCGCGTCCAGGTCGGGTGCGAGCAGTTCGGTCTCCTCCAGCCACCGCCAGGCCAGATCGGCGAGCAACAGGTCGGGCGCGGGCTCGCCGGAGGCGACCGCGTCCGCCGTGAGCACGGCCATCCGTTCGCCGACCCAGTCCAGCCACGGCTGGTCGTACGCCGTCAGGGACAGCCAGGTCTCCAGCTGGGAGATCACCCGGATGCCCGACAGTTCGCCATTGACGTCGGAGAGGAAAATAGTCAGGGCCAGAGCATCACGCCCGGCGCGGTATTCGAAAGATGTCGGCGGCATCAAATCGCCGGTGCGCAGTAATTCGTCCGCGATGTACTCGGCGTACAACCACGCCATCGGCACGGCCAGTTCATCATCGCTCGGGCCCTCCGTGTCTCCTCGGCTCTCGTGCAGCATCCCGTCTCGCCTTCCTCCGATCCGTGCGCGTCGCCGGCTTCTGGCCCCCAATCCGGAACACGGATGAGGACAGCCGATTACCCAAGGGGGGCTCTGAGCAAGGCGCTTTACGGAGACTTGACCCGGGCCCCGGTTTCGTCGCAGGTCGGGTGCCCTGTGTTCTTCGTGTCACATGGCTGGATGATTTTCATACTTTTCAGGGAGTATGACGGCATTGCGGCTTGACTCGACCATCTGTCCGAATGTGGATTCGTTTCGGCGAATAACCCCCATTCACGGAGCCCGGACGATGACACAGCGAAGACCGCAGGGAACCGCCGTTCTGGCGGTGGTAATGATCGGAGCCACAGCCGTGGCATCCGCCGCGTGTACGGCGAACGAAAAGCCCGCGAGGGATCGGAATCCGAAGCAGCACGGCGAAAACAGTCCGGCCGGCTCCAGGGACGGCAATCGGGACGACCCGGTGTCCGCGCCGTCGGCGGCAGGGGGCGCCCGCGACGCGCCGCGCGCCTTCACGCTCGTCGCCTCCGGGGACGTGCTCCCGCACTCCTCGATCATCAGCCGGGCCAACGCCGACGCGGGCGGCGACGGCTATGACTTCGAGCCGATGCTCAAGGGGGCCAAGCCCGTCGTGTCCAAGGCGGACCTGGCGATCTGTCACATGGAGACGGTCTACGGCGAGAACGGCGACTACACCGGCTACCCCAGCTTCAAGTCCCCGCCCCAGATCGCCGACGCCCTCAAGGCCACCGGCTACGACTCCTGCTCCACCGCCTCCAACCACACGCTCGACGACGGCGCCGCCGGGGTGCACCGGACGCTCCGCGCGCTCGACAAGGCAGGCGTCAAGCACGCGGGTTCGGGCCGTACGGCCGAGGAGGGCAGATCCCCGGCCTGGCTGCGCGCGGGCGGCGCGAAGGTGGCGCAACTCGCGTACACGTACGACACGAACGACAATCCGCTGCCCGAGGGCAAGCCCTGGACCGTCAACCTCATGGAGCGCGAGCGGATCATCGAGGACGCGCGCGCCGCGCGGAAGGCGGGCGCGGACGTGGTGGTGGTCTCGGTCCACTGGGGCACGGAGTGGCAGGACGAGCCGGACGACCGCCAGCTGAGCCTGGGCAAGGAGCTCACGGAGTCCCGCTCGGGCGATCGCCCCGACATCGACCTGGTCCTGGGCACCCACGCGCACGTCCCCCAGGCGTACGAGAAGGTCAACAAGACCTGGGTCATCTACGGCATGGGCGACCAGATCGCCGGCGACATGATCAACGACGAGGACGTGAACGACCCGCGGGGCAACCAGGGCACCATCGGCCGCTTCACGTTCGACCCGCCCGCGTCCCCCGGCGGGCGCTGGGACGTCAGGAAGGCCGAGTTCATCCCCATGTGGTTCGACACCGGCACGGGACGCGCGACCAATCTGAACGCGGCCCTCGCCCGCGGCGCGGACGTGGCCGACATCCGTGACCGGATCCGCCGGGTCGTCCTGAGCAGGGGCGCGGGGAAGGACGGCCTGAAGATGGGCAAGTAGCCGGGCCCGCCGCCCGGCGGATCGCCGCGCATGTCACAGACGTCCGGGGCTGCCTCGCCTCCGGTGGGAGAGGCAGTATCCGGATGTCAGGAAGGTGAGGGGAGTGCGGGCCCGCAACGTGCTGAGGTGGGGCCCGCATCCGGCACCCGGCCGGACCGGATTCCCGGCCCGGCCGGAATCCCGGCGGCCGCTCATCCGATCCGCACCAGCCACCCGCGCCCCGGCTCGACCCGCACCGCCTCGCCCGCGGCGAAGCTCCGCTCCGGCTGGAACCCCTCGATCGCGGGAGCGCAGGCCGCCACCGGCCCCGAAGCGGTGGCCAGGACGACGTCCACCGGCTCCCCGGCCCAGGAGGCGAGCGCCGTCACGGTTCCCCCGGGCCCCTCCCATGTGGTGGCAAGGACGTCGTCATGCCCCGTCAGCACGGGCGGCGAACCGGTGGCCCACCACCCCGTCATCTCCGCCTCCGCGAGCCGGAGTTGGTCAAAGGCCCGCCACAAGGGCCGTACGTCCGTCATGGGAGCCCGCGCCGTCATCCCGAAGACGAGCCCGCGCCAGGGATTCCCGCCGCCCTCCAGCATCTCGCCCATCAGACCGAAGGGGATGCCGGAGATCTCCACGAGCCAGTACGCGGGATCACCCCCGGCGGAGCCGTCCGCCCCGTCGTAGTCGAAGAGCTCGCCCAGCCAGAGCCGGTCCACGTAGGGCAGCAGCTCCGCGTACAGGTTGGCGCTCGAGGCGAACCCGTCCGGCTCGCGGAACTGGTTGCAGGAGTGCAGGTCCACCAGCGGCGGCCGGTCGCCGGAGGCGGACAGGACCTTCCGTACCCGCTTCATGGTCGTCCGGTCGTACGCCACGTCGTCGAGATAGAGGCCGTCGACGCCGACGACCCGCCGCAGCCGTTCGATCCCGCTCACATAGGAGTTGTGCCACCGCGAGTCGCCGGACGTGACGACCGCGACGTCCCCCACGTCGGGCGCCACCCAGCCCGGCACGTAGTCCCCGCCCAGATGCTCCCGCAGCCAGGCGTGCCCGCCGCCGGGCCCCGGTGCGAAGATCTCGTCGCCGAGCGACGCGAGCACCGGCAACTCCGGTGTGTGCCGGGTCAGTTCGCGCACCGTGTCGTACACCTTGACCTGGATGCCCAGCCGGTGTGCCTCCTCGGAGTAGGAGC
>NZ_JBNNJZ010000682.1:0-4001 GCF_050270335.1 Streptomyces sp. NPDC059900 | reverse complement strand
CAGCAACTACATGGACATCAACCGCGGCGACCGCGTCACGCACATCTCCAGCTTCGGCACGCCCGCCCTCGGTCTGGCCGAGTACCGCAAGGCGCACATGCCCGCGGGCGACCCGAGCTGGAAGGAGACCTATATCGAGAGCGACCGCACGATCAGTCTCCTCCAGACGGCGAAGGGGCGGGTGATCCGTCTCGAACACGACGTCAGCACCCCGCACCCCTACTCCCGTATCAACAGCCTCGGCGGCACCAAGGGCGTCTTCGAGGACTACCCCGAGCGCATCTACCTCGAGCCGGACCACACGAACGACGAGTGGGGCGACTTCGGCAAGTACGCCGAGGAGTTCGACCACTGGCTGTGGAAGGAGCACGCGAACCCGCCGGGCGGGCACGGCGGCATGGACTACATCATGGTCTTCCGTCTGATGCAGACCATGCAGCTCGGCATCGTGCCCGACTTCGACGTCTACGACGCCGCGACCTGGACGTCGCCCGTCCCCCTGAGCCATCTGTCGATCAAGGCGAAGGGCGCGCCGCAGGCGATCCCTGACTTCACTCGCGGGCTGTGGAAGAAGGCTCGGCCGGGAGTGGACTCCGAGAAGCCGAAGGCGTAAGGGACTTGGGCCCGGCGGCGCCTTCATCGGCGCTGCCGGGCTCCTGCGCCGTTTCCGCCGGTGCGTCCTGCTCGGGGACGAAGGCGATCTCCCCGGCCAGGACCTTCCTGGCCCGCGCCGTGTCCAGCGCGCCCTCCCAGCGCGAGACCACGAAGACGGCCACGCAGTTGCCGAGGAGGTTCGTGGCGACGCGCATCGCGTCCATGATCCGGTCCACGCCGAGCAGCAGGGCGACCGCACCGGCCGGGATGACTCCCAGCGCGGAGGCCGTCGCGGACAGCGCGAGGAAGGCCGAACCGGGCACGCCCGCCATGCCCTTGCTGGTCAGCATCAGGACGAGGACGACCGTGATCTGCTGGCCCAGGCTCAGGTCCACGCCCACGGCCTGCGCGATGAACAACGTACCGACGGAGAGGTAGATCGAGGCGCCGTCGAGGTTGAAGGAGTAGCCCGTCGGCAGGACCAGGCCCACCGCGTCGTCGCGGCAGCCCGCCTGGCGCAGCTTCTGCATCATGCGCGGCATGACGGCCTCGCTGGAGGCCGTGCCGAGCGCGAGCAGCATCTCCTCGCGCGTGTAGCGGACGAACTTCCACAGGCTCAGGCCGGTCAGGGCCTTCAAGGCCACGCCGAGCAGGACGAGGAAGAGCAGGGCCACCGCGTAGCAGACACCGATGAGCTTGCCGTAGGTCGTCAGGGCGCCGAGCCCGTACTCCCCCACCAGATGCGCCGTCGCGCCGAACACGGCGAGCGGCGCCAGCTTCATGATGAAGCCGACGATCGCGAAGACGATCTCCTGGCCCTGCTCGATGGCGGGCAGGATCGCGGGGACCTTCTTCTGCCCCAGGTGCAGCAGGGCCGCGCCCACCAGGCAGGACAGGACGAGGACTTGGAGCAGTGAGTTCTCGGCGAAGGCGCCGATGGCGCTGTCGGGCAGCGAGTGCAGGATGAATTCGCTGGTCGAGGGCAGTTCGCCGCCGCCGGTCTTCTCGTCGACGGCGGAGGCGTCGAGCTTGGAGGGGTCGACGTTCATGCCGGTGCCGGGGCTGACGAGGTTCCCGGCGAGCAGGCCGACGACGAGGGCGACCGTGGTGGCGACCTCGAACCAGATGAGGGCCTTGATGCCGATGCGGCCGAAGGCCTTGAGGTCTCCGGCCTTGGTGATGCCGGCGACGACCACGCAGAACACGAGCGGGGCGATCATCGCCTTGATCAGACGTACGAAGCCGTCGCCGAGCGGCTGGACGGCTGTGCCCATGTCTGGCCACAGCCGTCCGACGAGGACTCCGAGCACCAACGCGCAGGCGACCTGCGCGAACAGTGAGGTTCGCAATGTGCGTGCTACGCGTCGCGGTATGGACGGTACGGACTGCGGCACGGGCACTCCTGTAGTGAGGCTCCAACTTACTTCTGCCATACGGAAATTTCTTTCCGCGAGGCGCCACTATGGTGGAGTGACTGCTTCCGCAAAAGACCTACAGATCACATCGGCGTAAATTTTGGATCTTGCTCCAAACCGCGGGGTCCGCCAGAGGGCTCAGCAGCGCAGACGGTCCACCGTCAGGGCCCCCTGCTCGGTGGCGAGGGTGCGGTCGTAGCAGCCGCCGTCGCCGTACACCCGGTAGCGCTCGCGGGAGGTGCCGACGGCATGCCGGTCCTCGCGCGGGACGTTGGCGGTGTACGTCGCGTCGCCTTCGTAGCGGTCGTCGGTGGCCGTACGGGCGGTGCGCCGGCCGTGGTCCGTGCGCACGGTTTCCGCGCGGTCGCCCAGGTCGATCTCGGTGCGCAGCCGGTCACCGGCGCCGAGCGTGGTCGTGCCGTCCATCGTGTACGTCCGGTCGGTGCGGGTGGCGCGGCCGTCCGTGGTGACCGTCTCGCGGTCGCTCCAGACGGACTTGAGCGCGTCGGTGGACTCGCCCTCGGTCCAGCGGTGCACGGAGGTGTTGGCGAGTGCGCGGGTGACGGTCGTCTTCACGCGGCCGTGGGAGGTGTCGACGTATCCCGAGACGCTGAGCCGGTGGCTGCCCTTGGTGTCCAGGCGGTGCTGCCGCTCGGGCGAACCGGGTGTGTAGGCGGCCTTGTTGGCGAGGTCGCCCGCCCGGTGGGCGGTCAGCTTGCCGGTGACGTGGGCGCTCTTCTCGTCCTGCCAGACCAGGACGTTGGTGGGGGTGTGCCAGCCGGTTGTGGCCTCCGGCCGGCCCGCGACGGACACTTCCACCTGGTGCGGGCGGCCGTCGTTGAGGAGCCCGGCGAACGGTGTCAGGTCGTACTCGATGGGCTTGATGTCGAAGGCGCGGGGTCCGGGGATCACGTACCAGAGGAACGGGTTGGACCAGCCGCCCGTCCACACGGTCGGGAACGGCGTCGCGATCCCGGCGAGTCGGCCGTCGACGGTGACCTGCACCTCGCGGTAGGGCCCGTCCTCCGCCTTGCAGGAGTACGGCGCGGCGTCCGGGACCGTCAGGTACCAGTACTCCTCGCAGCCCCCGCCGGAGCCGGTGGCGTAGACCTCGGCGACGATGCGCTCGCTGTTGCGCGGGGTGGTGAGGGTGGTGCCGTCGCCCAGCGGCAGGACGCGGTCCGGGGACGACTGCTCGCGCTTGCCCTCGCCGCCCTTGCCCGCCGCGTAGAACGTCAGGGTCGCCTTGACGTCGATGACGCCCGTGTACGTCTCGTTGACGACGTTCCCGATGAGCATCTCCACTTGCTGGTCGCGCCCCAGGGTCTCGCGGTAGCGCGTGACGTCCTTCTCCACGGACCAGGTGATGCCGTCGGCGGACGGCTCGGGGGTGGAGGTGCGGAAGACCTCGACGCCGCCGATGCGCAGATAGCCGAGGCGGTCGTACTGCCGCCCCTTGACCTTGCCGTCGAGGCGGAGCACCACCTTGCCCCAGTTGCCCGCGCCGCACTTCCCGGGCGGGCTGTAGGCGCCCTCATAGGGGGTGAAGTCCTTGAACTGTGCCTCGGCCACCGTCACTTCGCACGATGGGGTGTGCGGCTTCGTGACGGGCGGGGCGGCCGTGACGGGGTCGTGCCAGTCGTTGCCGAACTCCGGTGGGGGCGCGTCGGCCGCCGCCGGGCCCGCGCTGAAGAGTGTGCCCGCCGCGAGGATGACCCCGGCGAGCATGGACATGACGCGTCTTCTCATGCGGGATTCTTACGGGGAGCCGACGATCACCGCAACGGTGCCCCGGAGGCCCGGTGATGGCGCGCGGGGCCGGTGGTGAAGGCGCACGGCGCCGGCAAGTGAACCCGCGCCGGATCAGCCCTTCAGGTTCGCCTTGTCGCCCATCACCACGACCGGGTGCTGCTTGGGGTCGAGGTTCTTCAGGAGATACGCCATCCCCTGCTTCGAGAGGCTCACACAGCCGGATGTGCCGCTGCCGTGGTC
>NZ_JBNNJZ010000681.1:0-4008 GCF_050270335.1 Streptomyces sp. NPDC059900 | reverse complement strand
GAGACAGTGCATAGACTTCGTGCTACCCCTGCCGGTGCTGGTGCACGCGCTGGTCAGTCTGGTGATGGTGCCGGGTGCCGCGGGCATGATGCGGGTGCCGCTGCCGCCCTGGGCGGCTGTGATCCCCCCGGTGATGGCCACCTGAGACGGCACGAGAGGCGGACCTCATGGCAAGCGGCACGGCCGACCCGTACGACCTGCGGGGCAACCGGATTCTCGCCGCCCTGCCGAAGTCCGAACGAGAACGTCTGCGTGGTCATCTGGAACCGGTCGAACTGGCTGTCGGGGATGTGCTCTGGCGTCCCGGCGAGCGCATCGAGGCGGTGTATTTTCCCGTGACCGGGGTGTGCTCGATCGTTACGGACCTTGACAACTCGACCGTCGAGGTCGCCACGGTGGGCGATGAGGGCGTGGTCGGCCTCCCAGTCTTCCTCGGCGTTGCCACCTCTACCGAACGCTGCCTGTGCCAGGTTCCCGGCCGGGCCCTGCGGATGGATGCCGACCGGTTCCGCCATGAGATCGCCGTGCTGGACGGGCAGCTGCAACAGACGCTGCAACGCTTCACCCAGTCGATGTTCACCCAGCTGGCGCGCAACGCGGGTTGCATTCACAGCCACCTCACCCACCAGCGCTGTGCACGCTGGCTGTTGATGACCGCTGACCGCATGCACAGCGACCGTTTCCCGCTCACGCAGAAGTTCCTCGCCCAGATGATCGCCGTGCGCAGGTCCTCGGTCAGCGAGGTCGCCGGCGCCCTGGCCGAGGACGCCTGTATCCAGTACAGCCGCGGCATCATCACCATCTTGGACCGCGACCGCCTCCAGGCCCACGCCTGCAGCTGCTACCGCATCATCCGCGACGCCCTCGATACGGCCCTGCCGCCCCACGCGGACTCCGCCTGAGGGCGTCCCGCCACCGGTGCGGCGCAGGCGCGCGGATGAATGCCGGCTTGCGCATGGCCACGGTCACTGCGGCTCGCTCGCCAGGCGCAGGCCGCCGTGGACGATCCGGTGGGCGACGTCGTCCGTGGTCACGTTCTCGCGGAAGGCGCGCGCCTTGATGAGGGCCAACGCGTCCGGAATGCTGCAGCCTTCCTTCGCCGAGACCATGCCGATCGCCTGGTGGATCATGCTCTGCTCGTCGACGTCCCCGTACAGCAGAAGATCCCCGTCCGGCCCGAGCAGGATGTCCGAGCTGAGGGCCGCGGCGATTGGCTGGAGATCTATCTCCGGGGGGGTGTCCCTATGACTTTGGTCAAGGGGCTGTCGGGGTTGGTGGTTGGTAGAAGGTGCCGTCGCGGAGCATCGCGAAGAGGACGTCGGCTCGGCGGCGGGCGAGGCAGAGGATGGCTTGGGTGTGGTGCTTGCCCTGGGTGATCTTCTTGTCGTAGTAGGTCCGGGAGGCCGGGTCGGCCAGGGCGGCGAACGCGGAGAGGAAGAAGGCCCTCTTGAGCTGCTTGTTTCCTCTCTGGGAGGGTTGTTCGCCGCGGATGGAGGACCCGGAGCTGCGGGTCGTTGGGGCGAGGCCGGCGTAGGCCGCCAGGTGGGCGGCGCTGGGGAAGCGGGTGCCGTCGCCGACGTCGATGAGGATGCGGGCGCCGGTCCTGATGCCGATGCCGGGCATGGACATCAGGACCTGGGAAAGGGGGTGGGCCTCCAGCAGTTCCTCGATCCGGTGGGCCAGCAGTTTGCGCTGGTCAAGCACCGCCTGGAGCGAGTTGGCGAGGCTGGGGACGATCAGTGCGGCGGCGTCCGTGCCGGGAACAACAACGGTCTGTTCGTCCAGCGCGGTGAAGACGTCCTCGATCAGTCGCTGGGCCATCCTCGGGGCTTTCGGGCGGATCAGGGTGATCAGTCGGCGGCGGCCGGCCTTGCGGATCTGGGCCGGAGAACCGGACTGGTCCAGCATCTTGAGTACGGCCGGGTGCTGGATGCGCGGTCCCAGCACCCGTTCCAGGTGCGGGTGGATCTGGGTGAACAGCCCCCGCAGCCGGTTGGCCAGGCGTGTTGCCTCGGCGGCGAGGTCGTCGTCGAACCCGACGATCATGTGGAGCTCTGCGATGGTGTCGTCGTCGAGGTCGACCGAGCGCAGTGTGTGCGGCATCGCCCGGGCCGCATCGGCGATGATGAAGGCGTCCTTCGCGTCGGTCTTGGCCTCGCCGGGGTAGAGGTCGGCGATCCGGCGCATGGTCAGGCCGGGCAGGTAGGCGACATGGCAGCCCAGGTCGCGGGCGATGGTCAGCGGCAGGGCTCCGATGGAGGCGACCTGGTCGACGATGACCAGGACGGTGCCGTGCTTGGCCTGCAGTTTGGCGAAGACCTCGCGGAGCTTGGGCTCGCTGTTGGGTAGCCGCTTGTCGAGGGTCTTCTTGCCGGTGGGGGTGAGTGCGGTGGCGTGGTGTTCGCCCTTGCCGACGTCCAGTCCGAGGTAGACGTCGATGCTGCTGGTGTCGATCACGTCGGGCATCCTTCGGTGCTGTTCCCCCGGCCCTGCCACGGCACTGATCGCCACATCCACATTACGAAGAGCCTCCCGACCTGCGAAAAGGCCGGTGCTCGTGTCCCTAATCAGCGGTCTGTCAGTGCCTCCGGAGCCGGTGACACCACCCCCCGGGCCATGCGTTCGACAAGGGGAGGTAGTCATGCCAACTCCGAAGGCCGGTCACCCCGTTGCGGGGCTACGAAAACGGTAATGGGGAGGCCGTCCCCGGCGAACACGGCCATCACGCCGAAGCGCCACCGTTCGGACGTCAGGGGTATGGCGGCAGCCGCCCGCAGTCCGAGGTCCATGACGCTGCGACCGTACTGCGGCCAGCGAGCCTCCAGGCCGGAGCCGACGGCGGCCACCGCGCACCCGTGCCGTGATGCCTCGTACATGGGGCCTTCCCCCAGTACGTACTCCAGATCCTGCGCCTGTGCGGCACGTGGGTCGGAGGAGGTGACGGCCAGTTGCTGGAGGTTGTTGTCCAGCAGGACCAGCGCTCCGCCGTCGGCCCCGCACGCCGCGACGACACTGCTCATGAAGCGGGGGCGGATGCTGTCTCTCGCGGGTGACCAGTCGATCATCTGGCGGGCGTACGTCTCCTGCATCTCGGCGGCGGTGAGGTGATGGTCAACCGCTCGGCGCTGACGGGCAATGAGGTCCTTGAACCGGTCGGTTCCGTTCTGCCGTTCCACGAGAGCTAGTCGCTCGGCGGCGTCGGCTGCTGTGGCGGCGCGCGCACGTGCCGCCGCGGCGCGTCGCCAGGCGCGGTCGGCAGCAACCTGGGGTCGATCCATGGACACCCTCCCAAGTAACTGCCTGCGCAGAAAAGGAACCACACTGTCCGGAAGAAACGGCCCGGGCGTGGGACCACGTTGACGCACATCGTTCGTAGAAGGTTCGCCTAGTTTCGGCCAGGGGCGCGGCCGGTCGGCCTTACCGGGCTATTTGCTGTGTGGCGCCCGTTAGCCGTGAGGAACTGGCGGCGCGAGCGATCTGCGCGGAAGGTCAGTCGTGGGGGACGTCCTCGGCCGCCGTCTCCGCAAAGCGCCACGCGCCCCGGTTGGCTGCGGCCTCGGCGCGCAGGCCCGCTTCCCGGGTGATGCGGGCGGCCTGCCGGCGGGAGAGGCCGGGGGAGTCCCCTGGCTGCACCTTGATGAAGCCGCGGCGGTCGGCGGGGTGGGTGCCGACGGAGGCAAGTGCGGCAAGCGTGAACGCGGATGCCCCGAGGAGTTCACCGGCGGCGTCGGCCTGGCCCGCTGCGTGGGGGCGAGTTCGCCCCGGGGGTCCTCGATGACCGTGATGCTCTGGCCGACTTCTTAGAGGTCGGAGCCCGTGGTGAGGTCGGGTCCGGGCGCGGGGGTGCCGTCCTGGCGCTGCGGCGTGCAGTGGTAGTCGCGCACGATCTTCTTACCGTGCCTGCTGCTTGTGCCCCTGCGTCAACTGCGCGCGAAAAGACCGGCCGACGAGGGGCCGTAGCACACGCGCTGTGCCGGGGCACGCTCCTCATGCCGCTCTCCCCGGTAG
>NZ_JBNNJZ010000680.1:0-4012 GCF_050270335.1 Streptomyces sp. NPDC059900 | reverse complement strand
GCTCCGGAACGCTCTCCCCGGCCTCGACGAGCACGGCCTCGGGCGCGGACCCGGACACGACACCCCCGGCCTTACGCCCCTGACCACGCCCGACCTGGGTCCGCACGGCCCCCATGCTGGCGGCGATGACCAACGAAATGGCCAACGCCTCATTCACGGACAGAGCCTGCTCAAGGACGAGGAACCCGGCGACGGCAGCGATGGCCGGTTCCAGACTCATCATGATCGCGAAAGTGGAGGCGGGCAGCCGCCGCAGCGCGAGCAGCTCAAGCGTGTACGGCAGCACGGACGACATCACGGCGACAGCGGCACCGAGCGCCAGCACCTCGGGCCGGACGAGCTTGTCCCCGGACTCGACGAGCCCGAGCGGCACGAACAGAACAGCGGCGACGACCATCGCGAGGGCAAGCCCGTCAGCCTGTGGAAAGCGCCGCCCCGTACGAGCGCTGAAGACGATGTACGTGGCCCACATGACCCCGGCGCCGAGCGCGAACGCGACACCAGCAGGATCAAGCCCGGAGAACCCGCCCCCGCCCCCCAACAGGAAGACGCCGCACAGAGCGAGCCCAGCCCAAATCAAATTCACGGCACGCCGAGACGCAAGAACGGACAGGGCGAGCGGCCCGAGCACTTCAAGGGTCACGGCAGGCCCCATGGGAATCCGGGCAACGGACTGATAGAAGAGCCCGTTCATCCCGGCCATGGCCACACCAAAGGCAAGGACGGTCCCCCAGTCGGCCTTGCTGTGCCCCCGCAGCCGCGGCCGGCACACGATCATCAGCACGAGCGCGGCAAAGACAAGCCGCAGGGCCACGATGCCCAGGGCCCCGGCCTTGGGCATCGCGCTGACGGCAATGGCCCCGCCGAACTGGACGGAAACCCCGCCGGCGAGCACAAGCCCGACGGGCCCGAGGGCACCCCACCGCCCACCGACGGCCGCCTCCTGCCCCCTACTCGACGCGTCCACAGCCAACCCTTCCACTCCACCAACGTGACCCAGTCCATTCACCTGAACTGTCCCGTCCAAGGTAGTAGACCACGTAAGGATTGTGGAACCCTTTCACTGCTGTACGCAAACCAGGTCCACATACCGAGGCAGCGCGCACCCCTCCAGATGAGGGCGATGCGGGTGCGGCCTGCCGTCTCACATCGGCGTGAACTCGTACTGCAGCTCGTAGAGGTGCCCGGACTTGACCATCACCGTCGCCTCAATGGGCGTTTCGTCATCGCTGTAGACGACGCGCAAAGTCCGGAGGACCGGAAGACTGCCGGGCAGCCGGAGCGCCGTGTACTGCTCCTGCGTGGGCACCCGCGCCGAGACGCGGTCGACACTGAGCCGGGGCGGAAAGCCGAGATCGGACAGCAGCGCCGGGGTGCCGCCACGAATCTTGCGGCGCTCGATGATCGCGGTGCCCTCGGCAATACTCACCGGGTAGTAGGAGGCAACCAGCTCCACGGGCTCGTCGCCGATCGAGAGAAGCTGCCGGCGCAAGACGGCCGTGCCGCCCTCGCCAAGCCCCAGCACCGCCGACACATCAGCCGGTGGAACCACCTCCGCAACCTCCAGCAGCGTGCTGTGAGGGCTCGTGCCACCCTCTGCCACTTCGGTGAGCCAGCGATAGGAGCCACCGGATTCGGCGGGAGCCATATACGCGGCAGGGCGCAAGGTCCGCTGCCGGTGCTCGCGGACGGTCACGGCCGAGCCCGCGCGGCCCACGGCAAGACCTTCGTCCTTGAGCAGCTGCAACGCCTTCTGCACAGTGGCACTGGAGGCGTCGAACCTCGACTTGAGCTGCGCCGTCGAGGGAATCCTGGCGCCGGGCGCCAGCTCCCCGCTCATGATCTCGTCCCGCACATCGGCGGCAATCCGCTCGTGCAGGGCCCGGCAGTCGGCCGCGGTGGTGTCGGTACGGGGCACGGTCATCCGATCCTGATCTCGTAACGCAGGCGCTGGCGAGCGGCGGGCATGGTCATCAGGTCGGCCTGGATGGGCCGCCCCTCTCCGTCCAGGGTCACGCGAGCCAGCCGCAGGACGGGCTCGTCCACGCCGGTGCGCAAAACCGCCTGTTCCTCCTCATCCGGCATCCGGGCGGCGACGTCCTCACGCACGGTGACGCCGGCATACCCGAGCTCGGCGAGCAACGTCACCGCACCACCCCGAATCTTGCCCGTGGCGGCAAGCGGCGTCCCGCGGGCGATCTCGACGGGATAGTACGTATCCGTCATTTCATTCGGCTCCCCGTCGAGTTCGATGATCCGCCGCCGCACGACCACCACCTCCCCTTCGGCCACCCCGAGCAGCTCCGCGACCTCCCGCGGCGCCGGAACCTCACCGGCCTGGACGATGCGCTGAGTACCTCTGCGCCCCTGCGCGGCCGCTTCAGCGCCCCAGGCGTCGGAGCGGCCTCGCTCTCTCGGCTTCAGATACGGCATCGACGTACTGACCCAGTCGCCATTGCTGCTCATGGTGAACTCCCGTCCGCCGAAGGGCTTCTCGCTGCGCTGCACCGCGCTCGTACCGTAGCCAACTCACCCTGAGTCGGCGCCTTGGCCCAACCTTGCTGCTATTCGCGAATAGCAGCAAGGTCCTCCTCGATCGTACAACTCCTGCGTACAAGGCGGCGGTTCACCGTGGACCTGACACAGCGGCAGCGATTCCCCCGTTCCCCGAAGTCTGTCGGCGCGGCACGCACATTCGCCCTCAACGCCCTGACCACCTGGGGCGTCGTCGACCGGCTCGACGACATCCGGCTCTGCGTCTCCGAACTGGCCACGAACGCCCTGCTGCACGGAGTCCCACCGGGGCGCGACTTCGAACTCGGCCTCACGACCGACGGCACCGACCTCCACATCACGGTCCGGGACAGCGGCGACGGCAGACCCACGCCATCGCCTCTCACCCCCGACGGCTGCGGCGGGCGGGGCCTCCACCTGGTCCGCGAACTCGCCGACGACTTCGGCGTGACAGAACACTCCGCCGGCAAAACCGTGTGGCTCACGTTCAAAGCCGCGACAGGCGAGGGGGCCGTTCAGGAGGCAGCGAGGGCATCCCGCCACACAGGGCTGTCGACGTAGTGGTTGTCGTACTGCTCCGAGGACTCGGCGATCTTCTTCGGGTCGGTCTCGCCGCGCATCACGCTGCCGAGGAGGCGGAGGTAGTCGAAGCGCCCCATGCCGGGCGTGAAGACGAACAGAACGTCCGCGGTGCAACCGGGGGCGGCGGCGAAGGCGTGCGGGGTGTGCGGGGGCACGGCGAGGAAGTCACCCCCGTTCAGCACGACGACTTCCTCGCCCACGAGGACCCTCAGCGAGCCACTGATCACGAAGAACAGCTCCGTGGCCTTGGTGTGGAAGTGAGCCGGAGCACCGACGGCGCCTTCGGCAAAGGTGGAGCGGTAAACGGTGAACCCACCGCCGGGCCCGTCCGTGTCGGCAAGCAGGGTCATCACGCTGCTCGGATCAGCACTTGTTTCGGCGTCCGAGGCGCGGGTGAGGAGGGCGGCGGAGCTGGAGTTCTTGCTGCTCATGAGGGTGTCTCCTTCGACTCTCCGGCGACTTCTCGCGCCGCCGTTTCCCCCACTCTATGAACCCAAAAGACCCTCAACGGAGTGCAATCCAACCCCAGAAAGGAGGGTCAATTCCCACCCCCCGAACCCACCCACCGGGGCCCGGCACCTACTGACAACAAGGGCGCACCCCACAACACGCGCGCCCCCCAACTACCCGAACACAACTTCGCAAAGTAGGTCCCACCCCCCGCTCCCACACTCCCCCACTCCCCACAGACGGACCACCGCCGGACCACCGCCGGACCGCCGCCGGACCGCCGCCGGACCGCCGCCGGACGCTTGACGAAACGAGCACCCACCCCCGGAGCGACCGCGCACCCCGCCGTCCCCTCCCGGCCACCCCCGACGAACCAGTCCGCACCCGACACGAACACCGCACAACCCCACCCCCCTGGTCGAGAGTCCCGCCCCCCGGCCCGCCGGTCGGCTTACCACGCGCGGGG
>NZ_JBNNJZ010000679.1:0-4015 GCF_050270335.1 Streptomyces sp. NPDC059900 | reverse complement strand
GTCAGAACCTGTCCCCCACCCACCGCGCGGGCCCACCGACCAATACCGATCCGCGCCCGTATCACCCCTGCTCGAAGGAGTTTGCGTGACCACCGCCGTACCCGAGACCCCCGATCGCTCCGCCGTGCCGCAAGGAGCCGCCCACACGCACCGCGAGATCCACCAGCAGCCTCGCCTGTGGGCCGAGATGGCCTCCCGCGTGGCACAGGAACGCTCCGCCCTCGACGCGTTCCTGGCCCCTCTGCTGGCCGATACCCGGCTGCGGATCGTCCTCACGGGCGCGGGCACCTCCGCATACGCCGGGCAGATCGTGCGGTCGGCGCTGCGGCGCGCAACGGGCCGCACGGTCGATGCCGTCGCCACGACGGACATCACCGCCACCCCGCACGCATGCTTCGAGGAGCCTGACCGGCCGACCCTCCTGGTGTCCTTCGCGCGCTCGGGCAACAGCCCCGAGAGCATCGCCGCGACCGAGATCGCCGACCAGCTGCTCGACCACTGCGCCCACCTCGTCGTCACCTGCAACGCGGAAGGCTCCCTGGCCGCACGGCACCAGGAACGCGCCGACTCCTACGTGCTCCTGACGCCGCCCGAGGCGGAGGACCAGAGCTTCGCGATGACCTCCAGCCTGACCTGCATGCTCCTCGGGGTGCTCCATTCGCTGGGCGGCAGCCATATCCGCGGCCTCGACGACTGCGCGGGCGCGGGCGCGGCCCTGCTGTCCGGCGATGTGCCCGCCAGGATCGCCGAACTGACCGATCGCGCGCCGGACCGCTTCGTCTACCTGGGAAGCGGCGCGTTGCAGGCCCTGGCAAGCGAGTCCGCGCTCAAGCTGCTTGAGTTGACCGGCGGCGCGGTGGCCGCGCTCTCGGACTCGTCGCTGGGTTTCCGGCACGGCCCCAAGGCGTTCCTCACCCAGACGACGGCGGCCGTAATCTACGTGTCGAACGACCCCTACACCCGCCAGTACGACCTGGACATCTTCCGCGAGCTGAGCGCCGGCCTGCCCGCGGGGCAGGTCCTTGCGGTCGCCGCAAGTCCCGAAGGCCTCCCGGCCGAACACACCTGGCTGGTGGACGGCATGGCCGACGCCGACGATGCCACCCTGGCGCTGCCCGCCGTGCTGTGCGCCCAACTCGTGGCGCTGGCCGCCTCGCTGGCCTGCGGAATGACACCTGACAATCCCTTCCCCGACGGGGAGGTCAACCGGGTCGTCCAAGGCGTCACCATCCACCCGCTGCCCGCGCGCTGAGCCCCGACCGCAGGACGCCGGACCCACCGGACTCAGCCGACTCACCGGAAGGAAGCAACGCCATGTATCTCGGAGTCGACGGCGGCGGCACGAAGACAGCCTTCGCCGTCGTGGACGCCGCCGGGACGGTGCTGGGCACGGCCGAAGGCCCGCCCACCGCACCCGCGCTCGGGGAACAGGGCATGCGGACCGCGCGGACCGTGCTGCGCGAGGGGATCACGGAGGCCTGCCGGCAGGCGGGCACCGACCCCGCACACCTGAAGCACGCGTTCCTCGGGCTGCCCGGCCACGGCGAGTCCCCGTCGCTGACCGGGGCGTTGGACGCGCTGCCCGCGGAGCTCCTCGGGCACGACCGGTACGCGGTGGGCAACGACATGGTGTGCGGCTGGGCCGGATCGCTCGGCCTCGCCGACGGCATCAACGTCATCAGCGGTACGGGTTCGATGGCGTACGGCGTCCTGCGCGGGCGCAAAGCGCGCACCGGCGGATGGGGAGAGCTCTTCGGCGACGAGGGCTCGGCGCACTGGATCGCGGTCCAGGCGCTGAACCTCTTCACGCGCATGAGCGACGGCCGGATGCCGCCAGGTCCGCTGCACGCGGTGCTGCGGCGCCGGCTGGCACTCGCCGCCGATCTGGACCTCGTCGACGTCATGCTGCTGGGCCGCCCGGACCGCACCGCCGTCGCCGCGGTCAGCCGCCACGTCTCCGAGGCCGCGGCCGAGGGCGACGAGAGGTGCGCGCGCATCCTCACCCGGGCCGGCGAAGAACTGGCCGAACTCGCCCGCGCCGCCCGCCGCGCGCTGGCCGCCGCGCCCGACGAGGAGGTTCCCGTCTCCTGGTCGGGCGGGGTGTTCACCGTGCCGCGCGTGCGCGAGGCGTTCACCGGCGCCCTCGCCTCCTTCCCGGAGCCGTACGCCACCCGCGCTCCCCTCGCCACTCCCGTCCTCGGCGCGGCCCTGCTCGCCGCCCGCCTCGCCGGTGAACCCCTCCCCCGCTGACCGGTTCCGGGCCCCCGCACATCAACCGAGCCTCCGCCGCTCACCCTTCATCCGCTCCGCCGCCCTCCCGCCCTCCTCGCGGGACGGGCCGCCGGGCGCACCCCGAAAGGACACGCTCGTGCCAGCCAGCAACCCCGACCGCCGCTCCCTCGTGCTCATCGGCGCCGGCAGCGCCGTCTTCACCCGCGGCCTGCTCGCCGATCTGATCGGCGCGGACGACCTGGGCTCCTGGGAGATCCGGCTCGTCGACGTCAACCCCGATGCGCTCTCGGTCACCACCCGCCTCGCCGAGCGCATGGTCGAGGCGCGCGGCGCCCAGAAGCGCATCACCGTACGCTCGTCCACCGACCGGCGCAGCGAACTGCCCGGCGCGGACTACGTCGTGACCTGTGTGGGCGTCGGCGGCCGGCCTGCCTGGCAGGAGGACCACGAGATCTGCCAGCGGCACGGCGTCTTCCAGCCGGTCGGCGACTCCGTGCTGCCCGGCGGGATCTCCCGGCTGCTGCGCACCACGCCCGTCATGGTCGACATCGCGCGCGACATCGTCGAACTCGCCCCGGACGCCTACTTCTTCAACTACAGCAACCCGATGACGGCCAACATCCAGGCCATGACCCGCTACGCGGGCGCCGAGGTCATCGGCCTGTGCCACGGCATGCACCACGTGCAGCGGGAGCTCGCCGCCTTCGCCGGGCTGCCCTTCGAGGAGACATCGACGCTGTACGCGGGGATCAACCACCTCACGTTCATCTACGACTTCCGCCACAACGGCCAGGACGCCTGGCCGGGGGTGCGCGCCCGGATGGAGCGCGAACTCGCCGAGCCCGCCGACCCGGCGGACATCGGCGCGATCTGGGAGAACGGCAAGGCCTGGCACAACCCGTTCTCCTGGGAGTTCTTCCGCACCTACGGCGCCTACCCGGCGGCCAACGACCGGCACGTCGTGGAGTTCTTCCCCGAGCGCTGGGCCGGCGGCGACTATTACGGCAAGAAGCTCGGCGTCGATGCCTTCTCCGTGCCGGAGATCCTCCAGTGGGGCGAGGAGCGCTACCTGTCGATGCGCACCCAGGCCGAGGGCGACACCCCGCTCGATGAGTCCGCGTTCGACCGCTCCACCGGCGAGCAGGAACAACTTCTGGCGATCATCCGGTCGATCACCTTCGACCGGCGGGAGATGTTCTCGGTGAACGTGCCCAACCGGGGCAGCGTTCCGGGCCTGCCGGACGGGTCGGCCCTGGAGATTCCGGCCGTGGCCACGGCCCGGGGGCTGCGTCAGCTGCGGGTTCCCGACCTGTCGGCCCCGCTGACGGCGATCCTCGCGCGGCGCCTTGCACCCGTGGACCTGGCGGTCGAGGCTGCGATGACGGGAGACCGTGACCTGGTGGTCGAGGCCGTGATCGCCGACGGCGCGGTCACCGACCGGGACGCGGCCGCCGCCCTGACGGACGACCTGCTGCGGGCCCAGAGCCGTTTCCTGCCCCGATTCAACTGACCCCACCCGCACACCGACGAGCCTGGAGAGACTGTGAAGATTGCCCGAGTGCGGTACGAGGGGCGTGTCCTGGCGGCCCGCGTGGACGGTGACACCGTGTTCCCCGTCGTGGCGGAGGACCAGCGGCACATGTCCGACGCGGTGCGCGACCTGATCGCGGACGGGACGGCCCATGACGTGCTGAGCGCCGACGTGCCGGGGGTGCCCCTGGCCGACGTCGAACTGCTCAGCCCGCTCGTCGCCCCGCAGAAGATCATCTGCATCGGTCTCAAC
>NZ_JBNNJZ010000678.1:0-4016 GCF_050270335.1 Streptomyces sp. NPDC059900 | reverse complement strand
CCTCTACACCCTGCAGATCCGCCGCTCCGCCCGCGAACTCATCCTCGCCACCACCTTCAGCGCCCTCGTCGTCTTCCTGCTCTTCCTCGTCTGGAGCTTCGACGCACCCCTGGGCCACTCCGGCACCGACACCGCCCAACCCCTCAGCGACCTCCTCACCACCACCTGACCCGTAACACCACCCCCTGCCGACGACCACGTGCAACAGCGCGGTCCGCATTCAGGCCTGCCCGTCGAGCCCGGCCCAACTGCCACTGCCTGTACCGCCCTCACAGCCGTCTTCGCCGTGGAGATGGCGTGTGCACCGCTCGAGCACACCGACGGCCCGGGGCCTTCGCCTATGCGCGCCGGGGATGGCTGCTGCGCACGCTGTCTGTACGCCGCTGGGCGGAGTCGGGAGGATGGACGCACGGCCAATTCCCCCGTCTCACCGCGATTTGACCTATACATTACCCGTCATATGGCGAACAAAAGTGTGGGGGCCAAGGCGATGGTTGACAGTACAGGTCTGTCGGTGAGCGGATGGCGCAACCGGGAGGTTTCATTGTCCCTGGCGGACAGCGACCGGCCGACGGTTCTCGAGTTCCGGGGCGGCTGGTTCACCTCGCAATACCGCCTGCAACCGTTGGAGACCGGAGAGAACGAGGAGTCCCTCGGCCCTGTTCTCGCGACCGTGATGGGCCGGGAATCGAACCGCTTCGTGCTGAACAAGCCGTATACCCGCTTCCGGATAAGCCGGTTCAGCACCAGAGGCAACTCCGTCACTCACGGCCCCTGGCACCTGCGCGTCGTACCGCTCGATGAACTGACGCCACTCCGCACACTCACGCAGGGCAAGCATGGTGACCTCCTGTTCCATTCGGGCCGGTCGGTGACCGTCGAGTTCGCGTGGCACGGCCACGCCGGCGGGGCGCTCTACTTCCAGGGGCTCGCCGACAAGAATGAATGGCAGCTCACCGGCCACCAGGCACTGCGCGGTACCACCACCATTCCGCGTAAGGGTCTGCTGCGGGTAGAGGGTTACGGCCGGTGGCAGCTGAAGATGAAGCCGAGCGGTTCCTGATTCGATCTTTGACGACCGGGGTCGAACCGTGCCTCGAACTTGATCACTCGGTTCGGAGATCGGTGTACGTCAGAGCGGCCTTCGTCTGAACGTGTGCTCCGACCAAGGAACACACATGCCCAGCACGAAGGCCGTGAGGATGAGTCTGCTGCATCGCGATGCGCGATGAGAGCCGTTGGCTGAACTGTCATGCTTCCCGCGCGAGTTCTGTCCTGCCTCACCGCGCGTTCGGACGCGCTGTTCGGGCTGACGGACGCCGTTCTGTGTGGTGACGGTCCGGCGAAGTCGCTGGCCGAGCTGTCGCTGGTGGGTGAACACCGCCGAGGTCATGGCGGGCTGTATGCCGCGGTGGCCCGTGAATGCATCGACATCGACCGCCTGCGGAGGGCACCGGCAGCGGTACCCCTGCCACGCACCACCGACGGCCAACTGGCCCTGGTCGTCGACATCACCTGCTGGCTGCGGCCTGACGCGCACGCCTCACCGGAACGGATCCTGTGTCACGCCTACGGAAGGGGCAAAGACCAGCACATCCCCGTCC
The DNA here is from genome assembly GCF_050270335.1 of Streptomyces sp. NPDC059900. Classification (NCBI taxonomy): domain Bacteria; kingdom Bacillati; phylum Actinomycetota; class Actinomycetes; order Kitasatosporales; family Streptomycetaceae; genus Streptomyces; species Streptomyces sp. NPDC059900. The sequence goes on along the minus strand of NZ_JBNNJZ010000678.1, from coordinate 2,412 downwards.
CCGGCTGGCCCTACTCGATCGTCTGCGCGCTCGAGTCGGGCCGCACCTCCTGGACCGCCGCTTTGGACGCACTGCGCGTGACAACCGGGGACGACGCTTCCACCGTCACCGCCCGGCAGATGCGCGATCTGCTGCAGCGAATGATCACCGCCGGCCAGTGGAACACCCCCGACCCGGACGTCCTCATCGTCGCGGACGCCGCTACGGCCTGAGGCGCTCACTGCCTGTGTAGGGGGTTCCACTCAGTCAGTAGTCGTTTCAGGCTTTCCTGTGAAGCGAAGCCACGCGCTGAGTGCCGCCTGAAGTTCGATCACCGCTTGCCGGTCGATGGTCTCGCCGGTCCTGCCGACGTGCAGCCTCACTCCCTCGCCCGTGACGGTCCAGCCAACCGGCAGACGCGGCGGGGAGCTGATGGCCGATCCGTGAGAAAGAGCGCGGAGCATGGCATCGACGCGTGGCGGGAGGGGCTGCGCACGGGGAGCCCAGGAGACGTTCGCGGGCCGGGTGGGCAGCCCGAGAGTCGAACGGAACGCCTTGATGGCAACGTCGAGCGGCTGCGGCCTGTTCGGGGCCGCCCCGACGAAAGCCTCCAGTAGCTCGCGGTGGGGCACTACGGGAACGAGGGGGTACTCCTCGATGTCGAGGCGCACGGAAGCTGGCGGGACCAGGGTGCGGGCGTAGCCCTTGGCCTTGTATCGGGCATGGTGTTCTCTCAGGCCGGCGATGGGGCGGGCCAGGGGGTGTTCACCCTGGAAGGACGGACTCGGTGTGGTCAGGGCGTGGGAGGGTTCCGGCCGGGAAAGCCGGGGGAGCTTCCCGTAGATACCGTGTGCGCGATGCAGAACACCTGACTCGGTCACCAGCGCCGTCACTTGCCGACTGGTCGTGTCATTGCCCAGTCGAAACCCCACAACCAGCGTTGTCATCACACCTGGCCTTCCTCCAGCACACTCGTCCACGATAGCGAGAAGGACCACCTCCGGCGCCAGGTTCCCGCACGTTCCCTGGGCGCCCGCCGCAGGCAGCCTCCACGTTTTCGACAAGAGCAAGGGCGGCTGGCGGATGACGGTCTCTGCCGCCGCCGGCACCGTGCCGACGTGCCACGTCGCGATCGTCGCCGAGTGCGAGGGGGAGGCCGTTCTGATCGCGTCCTGGATACGGCGGCATTACGCGGAGTGGGAGAATCTGCTGATGCCGCGGTGTTGGCGAACATCTTGCGGACCGACATGGCTGCTCACCGGCCGTTGCCTGCAGACTCCGAGTTCGTGCAGGCCATCGCGGGTGCTTGCCCGAGCGCTGGTGCACACGCACCATGTCCCACCGGCCGCGACGCCAGCCCTGGCCCGTCAGAGTGCCGGCGCGTCCACCCGCGCCGCCTGCTGTGAGCCGCTGCAGGTGCGGTACGCGCGTGTCCACGACGACGCCGCCTGCGGACGATGCCGCTTCAGGGCCCCAGGCCGCCGACTGTGCGCGAGGTCGTCAGGCGGGCGCACGCATGATGCGTGGCCAGCCCGCCGATGTCGTCGGCCTGTCCCTGACCTCAGGCGTAGTCCCAGCAGCGGGTGTAGAGCCGGGGAATCCGGAACATCGACCTGGTCTGTGTGCCGTGCTGCTCCACCACGCGCTCGAGGAATCCCAGACGCTCCAGGAGGCGGACCTGGTCGCCGGTCTTGCCTTCCGCGTCGTCGAAGAGCTGCTCCACCTCGGCCAGCGTGAAGTCGGTGAGCTTGCCGGCCCGGCAGTTCAACACGAACGTCGGTGCCACCTTGAAGTCGTTCACCACTTCGGCGAAGGTCAGGTCGGACAGTTTCGTCATGGCCCGCTGTACTGCGTCGGCGGAGAATATCGGGGCGGTGACGACGTCGGTCTGTAGAGAGAGTTCCCGGGTCAGGTGCAGCAGCAGTACGGCGAGGCGCGGGGAGATGTTGCCGTTGCCGTTCCGCAGCGAGTCGGTTAGCCAGCGGTCGACGGGCTGGCCCTCGACCTCGGCCGGGAAGAGCACCTCCAGCGCGGCGCGCACCTCGATCTCGTCATCGGCGACACGCAGTCGACGGGCCAGTCGTTCGAACGGTTCGTTGGCGAACACTCTGCGGATCAGAACCGTCAGCCAGTCCTCTTCCGACCAGTCGAGCGGAAGGGATCGGGAGACCAGCTTGTTCTTCTCCTGGATGTCGTACAGCTCGAACAGGTCGGTCCGAAGGAAGATCACCATCTGGGTGCTGTCCAGCTGGGACACCCGGGCCTCGGCCTGCATCAGCGCCTGGACCAGGGGTCCCCCACAGGCGCGGGGACCACTCTGCCCCATAGAACTGCCGGAAGTCGCCCGCGGGCCCCCCGCAGGCGCGGGGACCACATTCTCAGCAACCCCAACAACCCCCTAGGCGGTGTCTTCAATGTAGTGGCGCGGGATGA
>NZ_JBNNJZ010000677.1:0-4021 GCF_050270335.1 Streptomyces sp. NPDC059900 | reverse complement strand
GTCCGATGCGGTGCAGGGCGCGCAGGGCCGTGCCCGCCGCGACCGGCAGCGTGCTGATCGGGCCGAGGTCGGCCCCCTCGGGCACGGTGCCGATGAAGGCGGTGTCCACGGCGCGGAGTTCGGCCCAGGCGCCTTCGGGTCCCACGGTGACGACGGGGGTGCCGGCCGCGGGCCCGGAGCCGTCGGCGGCCGCCCGGACCACGACGCCCGCGGCGTCCCAGCCGGGCACCGTACCGGCGTCGCCCTCGGGGACCACGTGGTGGACCTCGCCGGCGTTGAGGGAGAAGGAGTGGACCTGCACCAGGGCCTGGTGGGGGGCGGGTTCGGGGTCGGCGACCGTGGTGAGCGCGAGGTGTCCGGGAGCTGAGTGATCAATCGTCAGTGCCTTCATGCCGCAAAATAGTGCCACTGAGTGGCATGAGCCTTCAAGAGGCAATCGCGGTTGGTAGGCTGCGCTTGTGCAGAAGGATCTGAAGGAACTGCCGCTGCGGGAGCGCAAGAAGCTGCGGACCCGTCAAGCCCTGGTCGACACGGCCCTCGAACTGTTCACCGCGCGGGACTTCGCCGCGGTCACACTGGATGAGATCGTCGATGCGGTGGAGGTCTCCAAGCGGACCTTCTTCCGGACCTTCGCCTCGAAGGAAGACGTGGCCCTGGCCCCGGAGAAGGAGCTGTGGGCGGCCTACCTCACCGGGATCGAGGCCCGCTCCCTGACCGGCGAGCACCTGCTCGGCGCCTACAAGGACACCCTGTTCGCGGCGCTGGAGCAGATGACGGACGGCTGGGAGCAGCGCTTCCTGGCCAGCCGCAGCCTGGCCGACCGTACCCCCGCGCTGGCCGCACACAGTCTGCGCCACTGCTCGGAGGTCTCGGCCGACGTCGTCCGGATCACGGCAGGCCAACTGGCGGGCGCATCCCCGGGCCGTACGGAACTGCGTCTGCTGCTCGACCTCATGCTGGCTGCCTGGCACTGCGCACTGGAGGCATGGACCTCATCGGATGCCGCGCGGCGCGACCGCGCGGCGCTCGTCCGGCACATGCACGGCGCCTTCGCCGCCATTCCCGCGGTCGCGGCCCTGGCGGCGCAGGACGGCTGAACGCGTCGTCTTCCCCGGTCAGCGGCGGAGTTCAGCCGCCGGCCCCATCGCGATGACCGGCCGTTGCCGCGGGTCGAGGTGGCGCAGCAGCTGGCTCATCTGAGGGCGCGGAAGGGCGATGCAGCCCTTGGTGGGGCCTCCGTGATCCACGTGGATCCACACTCCCCCGCCCTTCTCCAGCCCCAGCGGGCGCACCTTGTCCAGGGGCGTGACCCCCGACCGCCGGTTGTAGTCGATCGCCACGACGTGGTCGAAGGAGCCGGCAAGCGACTCGCCGTAGTAGCCGACCCCCGGTTCGTCGAACTCCTCGTCCTGGTCGTACGGGAGCCGGGTGCCCGGATTGGGCAGGAGTCCGCCCGCGTCGCCGATCCTGAACACGCCGATGGGGGTGCGCAGATCTCCCGAACGGTGCGCGCCGGTCCAGCCGAGCACCGCGTTGCGGGCCCGCCAGGGCCCTGCCGTGCGCTGCCAACCTGCGGGATGCTTCCGCGTATAGAGCACGGCGGTGGCGGTGTCGGAATCCGGCTTGCCGGTGACCACGAAGGCCTGCTGTGTCTCGGGCCCGATCTGGGCCTGTGTGGCCGGTCCGAGGCCCGGAATGCGCAGCGCGGCACCGCTGTCCGTGTGGTGCAGCGGACGCCCGTCGGACGGTACGCGCGAGGAAGCGGCGGACGGTCCGGGCGCGGGGGCGGTGTGGGTGTTCGCGCATCCGAGCAGGAGGAGGCAACCGGCGGAGGCAAACGTACGCCGGTATCGGCTATGGGCTGTGGGGCGCATGATCTGTGTCCTTTGAGGGCCACCGTGCTCTGCCCGGCATGGCTGACGGTTCGTCGGAGAACGCGGCGGCAAGTTCCGTGCGGCCGGGTGCTGTGCAAACGCTGCCGATCAAACGTTCGTGTCTCCTGCTCCCTCTCTTGTTCTCCTGCTCCCTCTTTCGTCGTCCACCCTTCCCTTCCCCGGGCAGGCTGCGTCGTGGCGCCTTCGCGCGGATTTTGCTGCGATTGGCTGCACCCCCGGCACCCGGAAGGTGCCGTCCCTCAGCCGTTGAGCACGTCGGTGAACCGCTGCGTGTTGATGTTTCCTCCGGAGGCGATGATCCCGATCCGCCCGCCGGGATTGTCGATGCGTCCCGCGAGGAGTGCGGCCAGAGCGGTGGCGCCGCTGGGTTCGAGGACGATCTTGAGGCGCTCGAAGGCGTAGCGCATGGCCACTCGGATCTCGTCGTCGTCGACCAGGGCGACATCGTCCACGAGCTGTTGGTTGACGGCGAAGGTGATCTCGCCCGGGGTGGAGATGGCCTGACCGTCGGCGAGCGTTCGCGGCACGGGGATGGTGACGCGCTCTCCCGCCTTGAGGGAGCGCTTGGTGTCATCACCGGTGGAGGGCTCGACACCGACCACGGTGATCGCGGGGTGCAGGGTCTTGGCGGTGATGGAGCTGCCGGCGATGAGACCGCCGCCTCCGACGGGAGCGATGAGGGTGTCCAGTTCCCCGGTTTCCTCCAGGAGTTCGAGGGCGGCGGTGCCCTGGCCCGCGATGACGTGCGGGTGGTCGTAGGGAGGGATGAGCGTCATACCCCGCTCGGCGGCCAGTGCCTCGCCGAGCGCGGCGCGGTCCTGGGTGTAGCGGTCGTAGGTGACGATTTCCGCGCCGTATCCGGCGGTGGCCTCTGTCTTCGACTGCGGGGCGTCCTCGGGCATCAGGATGACGGCGCTGGTGCCCAGCTCCCGGGCGGCCAGTGCGGTGGCCTGCGCGTGATTGCCCGAGGAGTAGGCGGCGATGCCCTTGGCCAGCTGCTCGGGGGGCAGCTGTGCGGCGGCGTTGTACGCACCGCGCAACTTGAAGGCGCCGGCTCGCTGGAAGTTCTCGCACTTGATGAACACCTCGGCGCCCACACGGGCGTTGAGGGTGCGCGAGGTCAGGACGGGAGTGCGGTGGACGACGCCCCGGAGGCGTACGGCAGCGGCACGGACGTCGTCGAAGGTCACGGGCAAGGCGGCAGTCATGCGGTGTCCTCACGTGGGTCGGGGATGGGAGAAGGGCCGGACGGCGGGGCGAAGGCTCGGTCCTGACGGCAGGTCACCAGCCGGTGATGCGCTGCCACGTGGCCTGGACGGCGGTGGGCTCGGAGCCGGTGGGCTGCGTGCTGTCGATGACGTGGTAGCCGCGGTGCTGGGCCGCGGTGGCGCAGGCGTGGTTGGGCAGGATGCGCAGCCGGGTGCCGACAGGCAGGTCGGGCAGGGGGGCGCCGTCGCGGGCGGTCAGGGTGCCGTGCTCCTGGCTCGCCGCGCTCATGACCAGGTTCGGGATCGGGTTTCCCGCCAGGTCCAGGACGAGGCCGTAGCCCTGGTCCAGGGTCTGGGCGGCGGTGCCGCGGTCGCGGGACATGGCCATCCAGCCGCCGTCGGTGAGGATCCAGCCGTACTCGGGACGGTGGCCGATGACGGTGACGACGACCGAAAGGGCGAGGTCTTCGAGCCGGCAGACCCCCAGGCCTGCCATCACCAGGTCGAAGAAGAGGTAGTTGCCGGCGCGCAGCTCGGTGACCCCGGTGAGGTCGTCTGCCGCATGGGCGGTCGGCGTGGAGCCCACGCTGACCGTGCGGACGGGCAGACCGGCGGCGCGCAGGCGCTCCGCCGCGGTGACCGCGCTGTCGCGTTCGTTCCGGGCCGCTTTGCGCATGTCCTGCGGCGTTTGCGCGAAGTAGGACTCGCCCGCGTGGGTCAGGACGCCGTCGAGGCAGCCGGCCTCGTGCAGGGTCCGGCCGATGCCGGTGAGTTCAGGCGCGTCGGGCTTGAGGCCGCCGCGGTGGCCGTCGCAGTCGATCTCGATCTGCGCGGGAATGACGAGACCCGCCGCACGGGCTGCGTCGGCGACGGACTGGGCCTGTTCCCGGCTGTCGAGCAGGACGCGCAGGGTCACGC
>NZ_JBNNJZ010000676.1:0-4029 GCF_050270335.1 Streptomyces sp. NPDC059900 | reverse complement strand
ACTTCGAACAGGCGCCCCACCCGGACCTTGACGCGGGGCGTCTGCTCTACGTCGGTATTGCTCCGAGGTATATGGCGACCAAGACGAGCAAACAGAACCTGCGCAAGCGGGTGCGGTACCACTACCGGGGCAATGCGGCGGGCTCGACGCTGCGTCTCACCCTCGGTTGCCTGCTCGGACTTGAACTGCGTCGTGTCGGCAGCGGCACGCGGATGACCTTCGGCAAGGACGGCGAAGCCGACCTGAGCAAGTGGATGGCGGACAACGCGCGGGTGTGCTGGATCGAGCAGGACGAGCCGTGGGCCCTGGAGTCACAGCTCATCTCCCGGCTCGACCTACCGCTGAACCTCCAGCAGAACAGCCACAACGCATTCCACGCCCGCTTGACGGAGATCCGCGCACAAGCGCGAAGCCGAGCACGCGAGTTGCCTGTCAGCAAGTAGGTAGCCCGAGAGACCTCCCCTGTGCCGCCAACTGCTCGGTCAAACCACGCTCAGACCCCGAAGCAACCCCGCTCGGGCTGTTCCCTCACCTCCGCCTGCGCACCCGCAGCACGCAGCTCGGCCGCTGCGGCCTCGGCGACTTCCTGCGGGACGCCGTCGAGGATCACCGCGGGACCCCGGGTCACGCGCACTTTGCTGTGCCACAGGCTCAGCCCGGTGAGGCGACGCACGGCCTGGGCGACGTCCAGCACGCGGGGGCCCGGTTCGACAAGCACGACGTCATTGGGCACGTCATCGCACACGAGCAAGAAGTACTCATCCGCCATGACTCTCCCCTCGTCCCCCTGCAGCGGAGATTACGGTCTCTCAACGCCGGTCTCCATCCCTCTCTGACCGCCCCACACCAGGCGAGCCGTGCGCGAACCACCAGACGAAGGCAGAGGTGGAATGATCCCGCAGTGTCGTACGCCGCCCAGGAGGGATCATATGAATGTCGCGATAGCGGTGGGGGCTCCCAAGGGGTATCTGGACTATCTGGCGATCGACGGCGCGCGGTTCTGTGTGGAGATGGCCCGCACGAGTTTCGGCGGCCCGCCCGTTGGATTCTGGTTGTTCCAGCGGAAGCCGGTTCGGGTTCCGCTGCCCGGGCCGGAAGACCTGTCGAACTGGGTCGACGAGTGGTTCGCCGGGGACGACCCGGTCGACGCCATGCGGGGTGAGGGGCGCGGCAACGCAGCCGGGCGTCTGGTGAAGAAGCACAAGGCCTTCGGACCGGGGAGTTTCACGCTCGCCCCGACGCTGGAGGCGATCATCGCGGCGACGGGTGATCAGTCCGGCCACACGCTCGGCGTAGTCGTGCTGACCTCCGCACCCAGCGACGGCGCCGCCATCATCGCCACGTTGAAGCAGGCCGCCCGGTATCCCGTCTTCTGGGTGTTCATCGGGGCGGATGCTGACATCGAGCGTGTTCTGCACCTCGGCGCGCTCGACACCCTGGGAAAGCGCCGCGGCGACCCGGAGAACGTCCTGGTCCTCAAGACGCACTGGTGGAGGTCGGAGTTCGGCGCGTGGTGGCGGACCCGGCAGATCAAAAGGGCCTCGGCCCGCTGGCGCCGCCGCGTCTCGTTGGGCTGAGTTGCCTCACGCCGGGGCTGCTTCGGGGCAAACCCCGGAGCAATTTCCTCCAGCACAGCGAACGGCTTTCGGGGCGATGGCGCTGAATGTGATGCTTCTGGTGCTCGGCCTTGTGCTGGCAGTCGTAGTGCTCGGCATCCATGGGCTGCTACTCGGGCGCCTGCCCGGTCGCCGGCAGGCGGCCCCGGACCTATCGTGATCCGGGACCGCCCGGGAAGACTTCGTGTCCGCCGGCCGTCAGTAGCGGTGACCAGGCCAGTGCGGGTCCATCCAGCGGTCGTCGCCGGGGAGTCCGAGCAACCGTATCCGGTGCTGCAGGTCCTCCGATGCGCCCGACTCCCGGAGCCGCTTCGCACCGGGGCCGAGGAGCCAGCTGACCAGTTCGGTGCGTAGCTTGTCCTCATCGTGCTCGTACCAGCCGACGCTCCACGGCAGGCTCTCTCCCAGGAGCTCGTACTCCCACTCCGCGGCAGCCTCGGCAAGACGTCGGTCGCTGAGATGGCCGGTCTGCTCTTCCCAGTCGGCAAGCCAAGGTCCGAGCGTTCCGGACGCCTCGACACACATCACGAAGACCTGGTCCGCCGGGACCACAGCATCCGGATCGGTCAGGCTCTCCACCCACCAGGCGTGCAGGAACTCGCGTACCGGGTCGGCGTGGTCATCGGGCCACTGCTGCCAGCGGCCGCGGGCGAAGGAGGAGCCGGCCTCCTCCAGCCCGAACAGGGGCTCCGCGCGACCGGCCACCAGGACTTTGGCGAACTGCGGCAGGATGCGGCGCAACACGGCCGCGTGATCGGTCCAGTCGGTGGCCTGCCAGGCCCTGCGCAGAAGGTCCGGATCCAGTTCCACATCCGGCGTCTTCAGAAGCGCAAGCTCCTCCGCACTGCCCCAGTGACACTCGCAGTTGTGCTCATCGGGACGTGCGGTCATGCCGCGGAAGGTGACGGCGAGGTTCTCCAGGGCCGCGCTGAGGCGGCGCTGGGCGGGACGGTCGGCGAGATGCAAGAGGTGCCTGGCCTTCAAGGACTCCGAACGGCTTCCACCGACCGAAGATCCTTACGTTACCCGGTAAGGCGACGTCTTGCACCGGCGTTCCTCGCTCGACTGACACACTGCGTCCCATGTCGAAGCCTGCTCGCCCACCTCTGACTCCGCGTACCATCCCCCTGCTCCGCGGCGACGAGTCGATCGGTGGTGTCCCGGACGCTACCGTCGTCGACTTCTGGCGGTTTGCCATGCCGGATCTGCGCATGAACAACACCCGTGGGTTGTTCGCCGAGTTCCTGGTGCATCAAGCGCTCGACTCCGGCCGGCCCCGCGTGGAATGGGCAAGCCACGACGTCGAGACCGACGACGGGCTTCGCGTTGAGGTCAAGGCCGGTGCCTATTTGCAGGCCTGGGAGCAGCGCGCACCCTCCCAGATACGGTTCAGCGGGCTTCGCGCTCGTACCTGGTCACCTGATGGCGGTCACGCGGAGACGAAGACGTACAACGCCGACGTCTACGTATTTGCCGTTCAGACAGCCCGTGAACACGCTGCCTATGACCCGCTCGACACCTCCCAGTGGGAGTTCTACGTACTCCCCTGTCCTGTGGTCGCGGCCCTCGGCACGGACAGCGTCGGCCTGGCCACGGTTCGCGCGACGGCCGGTGCGGCAGTGGGCTTTCCCGCCCTCGGCGAGCGGATCAGGTCGGTCGATCCTCGAAGGAGTCAGCGGTAATCACGTATCGCCTTGCTCCTGAGCGTCCAGCGTCATCGGCCCGTACCGCGCCTCCGCCACCTCAGTCGTCATTGCCCAGTAGCGGTCGCCGAAGGACCAGTGCCACCACTCCGTGGGGTAGTTGACCAGGCCCGCCGTGGACAGGGCCGCGGTGAGGGTGCGGCGGTTGTGGCGGGCCGACGGGGAGATCAGGGCGCTGTCCATGTAGCAGGCGCCCTCGCTCTCCTCCGGGCTGGCGTTCACCGGGGTGCCCAGGTCGAGTTCCGTGCCGTCTGCCGTGCACAGGGTCAGGTCTACTGCCGCGCCCGCCACATGGGGGCCCACCTCGGGCGGGGAGAGGGAGCGGCTCGTCTGCTGGTAGAGGTACTCCTCCGACCAGCCGGGGTTCGCCTTGCGCAGTTCGGCCGCGTACTCCTCGAAGTACGAGATCTGCAGGGCCAGCGGGCGGTATCCCTCCGTGACCAGGAGGCGCAGGCCCTCCGGAAGGAGACGGGCCGCCCTGGCCAGGCGCCAGGCGACGCCCTCACGGAGCTGGGCGTAGGCCCCCTCGGGGTCGGCGAGGCGGTCGTCGACGTCCACGAAGGGTAGTTCGCGCAGGTCTACGAGGGGTTCGCCGCATTCGTGGACCGGTATGCCGACGACTCTGGGATCGTTCATGAGGATGATCGACGACATGTTTGCCCCTTCATGGCGACGGTGGCGGGGCGACGGTGCAGGGCACAGCTCCGGGG
>NZ_JBNNJZ010000675.1:0-4035 GCF_050270335.1 Streptomyces sp. NPDC059900 | reverse complement strand
GCCTCACCGTCTGCGAACGTGTCCCGGCCATCCGGCTTGCGACATGAGCAACCGGAGCACTCCCGCAACCCGGTGGCCCTTCCCGCCCGGCGAGACGGCTCAGCCGGGACGGACGCCGGACGCCGGGAGGAGCGCAGGCCCGTGCAGCACTGCCTGCACCGCCCGCGGGACACGGCCGGGCACCTGCGCAGCCTGCGGGGTGTGGAGCCCTCAGCGGCCGGCCAGGTCCACAGCAAGACCGCCGGAGGCGACCGCTACCGGCCCGTCGTAGGTTTGTGCGGCCGCGGCGAGCGCGGCCTGCGGGTCCGTGCCGGGCCACAGATGCGTCAGCAGCAGCCGGCCCGCCCCGGCACGAGCCGCATACCTTCCCGCGCCCTGCGCGGTCAGCAGATAAGGGGCATCTCCGGGATCGGGAACGGTATGCAGGTAGGTCGCCTCCGACAGGAACAGGTCGGCGCCGTCAGCCAGCCGGCTGATGTCGGGGCTGGGCCCGGTATCGCCGGTATAGGCCACAGAGACACCGCCCGCGCTCAGACGCAGACCCGCATTGGGCACGAAATGCGGCAGATCCCAGGTCTGGACAGCGAACGGGCCCAGGCCGAACCTCTCCCCCGGCCGGAACGGGCGCACCGTATAGGAGGAGGCCAGCATGCCGGGCTTGTCCAGTGCCAGCACGGCATCCAGCGCACCGTGCGGTGCATGCAGCGCCAGCGGCGGCAGACGAGTGCCGCCCAGCGCCCGCGCACGCAGCAGCGGGTTCAGGTCCGCACAGTGATCGGGGTGACCGTGGCTGACCAGGACGGCATCGACGCACCCAGGCGTCATGAGCTCCAGCAGACGCGGGAATGTCGCATAGCCGGGATCGACCAGAAGCCGGAAACCATCATGCTCGACGACATAACCGCTGCACGCCTGCTCCGCAGTAGGCCAGGCACCGCAACCCCCCAGAACCGTAAGCCGCATGACGACAACCCTATCCAACTGCTCCTGCCAGCACCGGATTTGATGGCCCCGCGGCCGGGCACCGAAATCACCAGTCCGACAGCGTGCGCGGGCGGGGGTCATCGGCTTCCCCTTCCGGTGCGGCTCTCGTGCGTCCGCGCAGGCGGGGCTAGCGGTATGCCGGATCCGTGAGCCGAAAGCTGCGGTCGGTCGCCCGCCGTTGCATCTGTGCGCCCTCACAAGACCAGGGCATGGCCGGGGTTGTGCGTCGCCGCTGACGGTGCGGTGCCCCTGCTGGGCCGGGGGGGGTGTCAGCAGGGGCACCGCGGCCCGGGGTGGAACGGCGGTGGGGCTACGAGGTGGCCAGCGCTTCGGTGGGAGGCAGCCGGGCGGCGCGTACGGCCGGATAGAAGCCGGCCAGGCCGCCGATCACGAGGGTGGCGCCGACGCCGCCGACCATGGCCCAGACCGGCACCACCGTGGTCATGTCCTGGTAGGTCGCGTAGCCGATGGTGACGCCGATGCCGAGCAGGACGCCGCCGATGCCGCCCAGAGCGGACAGCAGCAGCGCCTCGGCCAGGAACTGGGTGCGTATCTGGCCGCGGGTCGCGCCGAGCGAGCGGCGCAGGCCGATCTCGGAGCGGCGCTCGAGGACGGAGATGACCATGGTGTTGGCCACGCCCACGCCGCCGACGAGCAACGCCACGCCGCCGAGCCCCAGGAGCAGTCCGCTGAGGGTGTCGTCCGTGGCCTCCTTCGCCGCCAGGACGTCGGAGGGGCGCGAGACGTCGACCTCGTTGGGCACCTCCGGGTTGGCGGTGGCGCCGAGCTTCGCCTGGACGTCCTTGACCGCGTCCTCCTCGGCACGGACGTAGACGGTGGTCGGGTAGCCGTCGAAGCCGAGTTCCTGCTTGGCCACGCCCCAGCCGATCATCGCGTTGTTGTCCAGGTCGGGCAGCAGCTCGTTGGGCGCCATCAGTCCCACGACGGTGAACCAGCGGTCGCCGAGCCAGACCCGTACCTCCGGTCCGGCGTGGTGGATGTTCAGCTGGTAGGCGGCGTTGGCGCCGAGCACGACGGCCGGATACTTGCTGTTGGCCGCGTTGAGCCAGCGGCCGTCGGTGAGTTCGGCGCCGATGGACTGCAGCAGGTCGGTACGGGCGGCGGTGACGCGCAGGCCGCCGGATTCCTCCTTGGGCATCAGGTCGTTGCGGTAGACCTTCGCACTGGTCTTGCCCAGGGCGGAGACCGAGGTGACGTCCGGGATGTTGCCGATCATCGAGAGGGAGCGCTCGGGCAGGTGCGCGGTGCCGCCGCCGAAGGACTCGCCGGGGGACACCGTCAGGAGGTTGGTGCCCAGTGCGGCGAGGCGCTGGTTGAGGTCGTTGGTGGAGGACGAGGAGATGCCCACCACGCCGATCATGGCGGCGATGCCGATGGCGATGCCAAGGGCGGACAGGAACACCCGCATCGGCCGCGCGCGCAGCCCCGAGCCGCCGACCCGGACTACATCGGCCGGGCCCATCCGGGCGGCCTTGGGGCGCGGGGGCGCGAGCAGGTTGCGCCGGGGGGCGGCCCCGTTCTCCCGGGGCGGGGATGTCAGGCTCATCGGGCGCTCCCTGTGGCTGTCAGCTCGCCGGCCGCCGCGCCGCCGGCCGAGTCGTGCTCGATCCGGCCGTCCTTGAGCCGGACCTCGCGCGGCAGCAATGCGGCGATGTCGCGGTCGTGGGTGATGACCACGACCGTCGTGCCGGCCTCCTGCAACTCGTGCAGGAGCTCCATCACCACCGCGCCGGAGCGGGAGTCCAGCGCGCCGGTCGGCTCGTCGGCGAGCAGCAGTGGCGGGTCGCCGAGCACCGCGCGTGCGATGGCCACGCGCTGCTTCTCGCCGCCGGAAAGCTGGTGCGGCTCGTGGTAGAGCCGCCGGCCGAGGCCGACCCGGCGCAGTGCCCGCTCGGCCAGTTCGCGTCGCTCGGCGCGGGGCCGGCCGCTGTAGAGCAGCCCGTCCGCGACGCTGTCCAGCGCCGGTATGCCCTGGGCCAGGTGGAACTGCTGGAAGACGAAGCCGATGGTGGAGGCCCGCAGCGCGGACAGGTCGCGGTCGCGCAGCTCGTCGATGTCGTGGCCGCCGATACGGACCTTGCCCTGCGTGGGGCGGTCCAGGGTGCCCATGATGTTGAGCAGCGTGGACTTGCCGGAGCCGGAGGGGCCGACCACCGCGAGGAGTTCGCCGTGGTGGATCACCAGGTCGGCGGAGCGCAGCGCGGCGAGGTCGCCGTAGGACTTGGAGACCCCGGCCAGGTCGACCACCGGGTGGGACAGTGCGGTCACTTGGGGACTCCTACGACGGTGCCCTCGGAGATGCCGGTGCCGGAGACCTCGACCATGCTGTCGGCGAACATGCCGAGCTTGACCGGGACGTACTCGACACCGTTGGGCGCGGAGGACTTCAGGACCTCCAGTGCGTAACCGCCGCCGTCCTTGGCCACCAGGGCGCTGACCGGGACCGCTAGCACATCCTTGCGGCTCTCCGACTTCAGGGTGACGTCGACCGAAGCGGCCTGATAGTTGCCAAGACCCTTTTGGTCCTTCACCTTCAGCTCGACGGGCAGGGTCGATGCCTTGTCGCTGTCACCGGAGCCGGAGTCACCGGAGCCGGAGCCGGAGTCGCCGGATCCCGGGTCGGCGGCGTTGGAGGGCGAGCCGACCTCGGTGACCGTCGCCTCGACGCTTGTCCCGTCGGGGAGTTTGACCTGCGCCTTCGTGCCGTTCTTGACGAGGTCCTCGTACTGGGCGTCGAGGTCCACGGTGACGACCCGCTCGGTCGCGGTCCAGGACAGTACGGTGCCGCTGGGCGCGGCGCCGACCTGGGCCTTCACCTCGGAGACCTTCCTGGCCCCGGGGGCCACTACCGCGTCGCCCGGCTTGACGGTGCCGGTCTGCTCGCGGTTGAGGTCGTCCTGCCACTCCTGCACGGCGGCAGCGGTGTCGTCGTTGTAGGTGGAGTCGGCGATGAAGCCGTCGTAGCCGAGGGCCTTCAGATTCTGCTCGAGGATCTTGACATCGCTGCCGGACGTGCCGGACTTCAGGGTC
>NZ_JBNNJZ010000674.1:0-4038 GCF_050270335.1 Streptomyces sp. NPDC059900 | reverse complement strand
CCCTCAGAGAGGCCCTGCCCGACGGGGCGTGGGCCTTCGCATCCGACCCTGAGCATTACGCCTTCGCGAGCGTCCGCTGCGTAAAGGACCTGGAGCTCACGGATATCTGCCTGCCGACGAAAACGGCGCGCGGTACTACGGGAAGGGCATCGCTAACATTCGCCCCGAACCGGTGGAAACATGACGAAGGCCTACGCATCGAGTACGAGGGTGTCACCCGCTTCTCCATCGACTACGCAAGGTCGATCGACTGGACGCAGGCGATCACCCTGCTCCTGGACGAAGTCCTGCCCTGCGACGCGGAGTGCGGGGAAGTGACGCACGAGATGGAGCTGACGGACGCGACGATCACCGTGCACTGCGCGGACCTGACGGCGACATGGGAGGAACCTCGCGGTTAGGCGTCCGGGCCGCGGCCGTCTACTGGCACTCCTTGGCCTTGTCCTTCACCGCGACGTCATGGGCGACCCACAACCCCTCGGTGCTCTTCGAGGGAACCATGTCGACCGTCCAGAGCCAGAAATTCTGGAGCCCCGGCTCGAAGGGGAAAGTGCTCCCGCTCTGGAGATCCTTGCCCTTGATCTTGCTGTCGTCGGAGCAGAAGGTGACGACGAAGCCGCCCTTCTTGCCTCCGCTGCCCTTCGCGGGCTGAACCTTGGCATCACTGTGCCGCCGCTCACCGCTGAGGCTGAGACCGCCGGAGGCGTGCTTGTCGATCTGGTACTTCGCGTACTTCGCCGCCGGGCTCTTCGGCTCCGAGTAGAACTTGTACGCCGCGTCTTCCGGGTCCTGCTTGATGATTCCGTACACGGTGGAGCGGGCGTAGTTCTCGGCGTCGTTCAGCGCTGCGGCCTGTTCGGGATCGGAGAGCTTGGTCTTCTCGAAGACCATGCTCATGTCCTTCGGGAACTTCATGGCGGGCCGGTCGACCTCGGGAGTTCGGTCAGCCCCGCCCGCCCCGTCCGTCTCCGCCCCCGCGGACTCCTGCTTCTTCGCATCCGAGCCGGCGGCCTTGTCCTTGCTCTTGTCCGAGGATCCGCTGTCGTCACCCCCGCACCCGGTCAGGAGCAGAGCCGCGGCCGTCGTCAGCGACACGGCGGCGAGGGGCAGGACACGACTGCGGTTCACGAGTGACTCCCGGTGGGGGCGAGGGTGCATTGGGTGACCCGACGTTACTGAAGAGACAGGTATGACAACAGGGTCGTTTTTCACGGCCAGCGGCGACCGGACTCCGCCGGAGGGCCGGACTCCCCCGGAGGCCCGGACTCCTTCAGACGCCCGCCTCCTCGTAGGCTGACGAGCCGGAGTCGACAATGGGACGGGGACAACAGCATGGCCCGCTACACCGAAGCGCAGACCATCGCCCGCGGCGGTTTCAGCATCAAGGTGCCGGAGACGTGGTGGGAGTTCGACGTCCGCCCGGAGTCGCGTGACGCCAGCATCCGGCAGATGATCAACGACCGCATACGCGAACGCCCCGAGCTCGAACCGCACCGGGGCACCTTCGAGGGCTTCCTGCGCAAGGCCTCCAAGGAGGCGTGGCAGTCCGGCGCCCTGTACTGCGGCTGCATGGCGGAGAGCTTCGGCGGCGACGTGCCGATCACCGGCTCGGTCACGGTCTCCCTGGTCGGCGCCCGCACGTCGAACGGCGACGTAATGCCGACCGACCCCGCGGCGATCGTGGCGCAGCTCGGCGTACGCGAGGCCAAGCGCGAGGGCGACACGTACCGCAAGGTGAAGACGGTCGAGATACCGGGCGTGGGCCTTGCAGCCCGCACGTACGGCATCGAGGACGTCTCGGTCCCCGGCGACGACCGGACGATCCGCGTCGTACTGATGCAGACGTTCATCCCGGTGCCGGGCCAGGAGGGCAAGGTCGCGCTGGTGGCGGGGAGCAGCCAGGTCCTGGACCTGGCGGAGTCGTTCTTCGACATCTTCGACGCGGTGACGTCGACGTTCCGCTTCGCGGAGTAGGCGAGCCAAAGGCTTGGCGCCCTGCGGCCCTGCCGCCTTCCCAACCTCCGTACGCAGCTAGTAACTTCGCATGTGCGTACGGGTACTAGAGGGGCGGAAGCGGCGGGGGTTGCGGGATGGCGGGGAATCGTCCGGCGGATTGGCATGTCCTTGACCTGGACAAGGACCCGACGCCCGGTGACCCGGACCGGGTGCGGAACCTGGCGAAGAACCTGCACGACTTCGCCGACGACGTCTCCAAGGTGCTGCGTGACATCAAGGGGATGGCGGGCGAGGACGCGATCCTCACGTGGGCGGGCAAGACCGCCGAATCCTTCACGGCGGAGTTCGAGGACGCGCCGGGCAAGCTGAAGAAGCTCAAGAAGAGCTACGAGATGGCCGGCGACGCGCTGTCCGCGTACTGGCCGGACCTGGAACGCGCCCAGGCCCTGGCGGACAAGGCCCTGGCCAAGGGCCGCGAGGCGCAAGGCGACTTGAGTAGCGCGCAGACCCGGCTGACCTCGGCCGACTCCTGGGTGGACAAGGCGGGCAAGGAAGCCGACAAGTACAAGGACGACGAAGGCAAGAAGGACGTCCCCAAGCCGGACCCGGACAAGGTCAAGGCTGCCACCCGCAACGCGACCGCCGCCGAGAAGGCCCAGACGGCTGCCAAGTCCGACGTCACCGCCGCACAGGGCAACCTCGACGCGGCGAAGAAGATGGCCGAGGACGCCCGCAAGATGCGCGAGGACGCCGCGGGCACGGCGAAGAAGAAGCTGGAAGAGGCCTCCGACGCGGGCATCCAGAACCGCAAGTGGTGGGAGGAAGTCGGCGACTGGGTCACCGACAACTGGGACACCATCGTCGAAGTCTGCAAGGTCGTCGTCGCTGTCGTCGGCATCATCGCCATGATCATCGGCGGGCCCATCCTTGCCGCGATCGTCGTCGTAGCAGCTCTTGTCGTACTTGCCGACACCCTTAATAAATACGCCAAGGGCGAGGCCGGTTTGCTCGACGTCGCGTTCGCCGCCCTGGACTGCATACCCGGCATGAAAGGCATCACCTCCGCCGCAAAACTCGCCAAGGGATTGAAGGGGCTCAAGGCAGGCCTCAAGGGTCTGGGGAAGAACGGCCTGCGACGGGGAGCCGACGATGCTGTCGCGTCGAGCAAGTCCGCGAAGGGACGTTGCCGTAACGGAGATCCCATAGACATGATCTCTGGCGAGATGCTGATGTCCGAGACGGACTTCACACTTCCGGGCGTGCTGGGCATGGGGGTGGGGCGGACTCACCTGTCGACGTACCGGTGGGGCCGATGGTTCGGGCCGTCGTGGACCTCGACGCTCGATCAGCGCCTTGAACTGGACGACGAGGGCGTGCTGTTCTCCACCGAAGACGGAATGATCCTGGTCTATCCGGTGCCACACGGCATGGATGAGGTTTTGCCCCTTGAGGGCCCCCGCTGGCCCCTGAGCTGGGACGCCGATCAGTCGGGCACCCTGCGGGTTACGAATCCGGCGTCCGGGATCAGTCGTCTCTTCGCCCCGGTCGGCCGGAGCCCGGAGCACGACACCACCTTCACCATGCCCATTGCCGCAGTGTCGGATCGCAACGGGAACCGAATCGAATTCGAGTACGCCGAAGACGGCAGTCCCCGTAGCATGCGTCACTCCGGTGGTTATCACGTGACCATCGACTCGGAGTCCGATCGGGTTACGGGACTCAACCTCATGGATTCCGAGGGCGAACAGACGCAGCTCGTGCGCTATGAGTACGGCGATGGGCGTCTCGTCGGCATCTACAACTCCAGTGGTCTGCCGTATCGATACACATACGATGACGAGGACCGAATCACTTCGTGGACCGACAGGAACGGGTCCTGGTATCGGTACGCGTACGACGATGAACACCGTGTCGTACGAGGCGAGGGAATCGACGGCATCCTCAACTGCACCGTTGAGTACGACGCAGAGGAACGTTGCACGCGCTATACCAACTCTCTTGGTCGCGTTACTTCCTACCGCTACAACGATCAGATGCAGCTGGTCTCGTCGACCAACGCACTGGGTCAGTCTATGACCAACC
>NZ_JBNNJZ010000673.1:0-4056 GCF_050270335.1 Streptomyces sp. NPDC059900 | reverse complement strand
CCGGCCGGCCGTGGCGGCTCCGGCCGTCGATAAGATCTGCGCATGACAAATCGGGGGCGCACACTCAAGATCACAGCGGCACTGGTGCTTTCGGCGATGGCCCTGACGGGCTTCACGACGGGCCGGGGCCACGGCGGCAGTCGCCACGGCGGCAGCGGCGGTGGCGGAGGCGGTTGCAGCAGTTCGAGCCAGGACCACGACAGTTCGTCGTCGAGCAGCTCCGGGACATCCGGGTCGTCCGGGTCCTCCGGATCGACGACATCGGGATCAGGCTACGACGACGATGACGATTCCTACGGCAGCAGCGGCGACGCGAGCAGCAGCAGCTCCAGCGGCGGCAGCTACACCCGGCGGCCCACCCACGACTCAACCGCCTCCGGCTCCCCCGGCGGCGAGCAACTGCGGGACGCCAAGGCCACCTTGGTGACCTGCGCGACCAGGACGGCCCCGTACGCGACGGTCAAGGTCACGAACGGCAATGAGGAGACGGGCCGCTTCTGGGTGTCGGTCACCTTCGAGGACGAAAACGGCATCACCATCATCGAGGAGAGCGAGAAGGTCAAGGTGCCCGGGAAGGGCAAGAGAACGGTCCGGGTGGAGATCAGCGGCGAGGGACTGGCGGACTCGGTCGACCACTGCGACGTCGACCCGCAGGCCATCCCGGTGTCGAGCTGACGCATGGTCGCCATGGGCCCGGATGAGAACCCGGAACTCTGGGCGTTCCTGGCATCACTGCGCTGCGGCCGGATCCTCGACGGCACGGTCGCGGCGACAGAACGGTTCGGGGTATTCGTCGCGCTGGACGACGGCCCCGCCCACCCCGTCTTCCCCGGCGTCGGGTTCATCACGATCCCCGAACTGTCCTGGACCCGGATCGAGGCGGCGTCGGACGTCGTCGCGGTCGGGCAGCGCGTCGCCTGTGAGTTCTTGCAGTTCGACACCTGGAACCTGGAGGCCAGGCTGTCCCTGCGGGCGTTGCGGCCCGACCCGTTGCGGGACTTCGCCGACCGCACCGCGGTGGGCCGACGACTGCGCGGACGCGTCACGAAACTGGTCCCGTTCGGCGCCTTCGTACGGGTCGCCGACGGGGTCGAAGGGCTGGTCCACCTTCGGGAACTCGCCCGGGCACCCGTGGAGAACCCGGAAGACGTCGTCGGGGTCGGCGACGAGGTCTGCGTCGTCGTCCTCGAAGTCGACCTGCTGCGACGCAGGGTGGCCCTGTCCCTGCGCCGGGCCTCCGCTCCTCTCTGAGCCGGGGCCGTGTCGGCTTTATGGGGGAAAGAGCGTGTCCACGGCCCCGGAAGAGCGTTGATCGACACAGGCGCCGGGAAAGCGGTGTGCTCCGGCCGCGCGACGTTCGTCGAGGCCGGCCCGGCGCCTTCTGGCTGATCGAGCTCAAAGAGAAAGAAGTGTGTCCGTCATGAAGAAGATGATGACTGTGGCGCTGGCCGCCGGTGCTCTCGTCATGGGTGCCGCGGGTCTCGCGTCCGCCGACGCCGGCGCCCAGGGTGCTGCCGTCAACTCGCCGGGCGTGCTCTCGGGCAACGTGGTTCAGGTCCCGGTCCACATCCCGCTCAACGTGTGCGGCAACAGCATCGACGTCATCGGTCTGCTGAACCCGACCTTCGGCAACACCTGCGTCAACCGCTGACCCGGTCTGATCGCACCGTAGGAGCCTGCGGGCTCGACACGGTCTGAGCGAGCGCGCCACCGATCCTCCATTTCGGTGGCGCGCTCGCGTGTCTGCCGGAGTCCTCTCTACGGACAGCCGGGCTCCGTCACCACAGTGCGGTGCTCATCCGGGTACGGCGCGCCGTTGACATCCGTTCGCCCGGCTCTCTACCGTCGCCCGAGGATCTTGGGCACGCCGTCCGCCGGCCTCCGGCCGAGGGCCCGCCACGCCTCGCCGCGGCCGTCATCGGTGACCAACAGCGGCGTGTGCCCGCACCATTCAGGCCCCGGCCGTCACGGCCCGCCCCGACGAGCAGGATTCCCATGGCCCCGCACACCGCGCCCACGCCGTCCGACGACGAGCCGTCCGCCGCCCCTCACGACGCCTTCCACCCGGACCTGCCCGGCCACGCCGGCGCCGCACAGCCGCTGAGCGCCCGCCTTCACCACATCCGCGCCGACGCCCTGGACGGCGACACCGCGCAGACGGGCGGCATGCGGCGCTTCGCCGCTATCAGCGGCGCGAGCGTCGGCTCGGAGCGCATCTGGATGGGCCAGACCCACGTCGCCCCGGACACCGCCTCCTCCAACCACCACCACGGAGCGTCCGAGACGGCCATCCATGTCATCAAGGGACACCCGGAGTTCGTCTTCCTGGACGACTCCGGCGGCACCCCGGAGGAGATCCGCATCCGCACGGAACCGGGCGACTACATCTTCGTCCCGCCTTACGTCCCGCACCGCGAGGAAAACCCCAGCCCCGACGACGAAGCGGTCGTGGTCATCGCCCGCAGCACACAGGAGGCCATCGTGGTGAACCTGCCGGAGCTGTACGTACTCGACGGCGAGGCATCCCCCGAACAGTCGGGGGACTGACAGCGGGCCGGGCCGTTCGAAGGTGACCTAGCCGTCTCGAAGGTCAGGGCCGCCGCCGTCGCCGACTTCGTACGTGCGCCCCAATCGCTCCAGCGGACGGCGTGGAACGTGCCCGGTGGGCCTCACCGTGTACGGCCCGAGCCGCAACGGTGAGCGGAACACGAGGATGGCAGCCCAGACGCCCCACGCCCCGGGCGCACCAGGTCTTCTGGTGAAGGAGCCTTCCATCGTGACGAGGTAGACGGGTATCAGTGGCGCGCCCACTCCGCCTTCTTCGTGAAGGTGCTTTATCGCGGCGTCCTGAGTCGTCGCGACAAGCCGAAGGTTCCGCGGTGCGTCCTCGCCCCAGAGCCGGGCCCAGTCGCCGGCAATCACGCGAATGCGGTCGATCAGATCGTCGGAGATGGCGTCGTCCTCCATGCCCGCACCGTAGCGGCCCCACCATGCCGCACAAGGCCCGCGTCGAGGCCGGGCCAGAAGCGGGGGTCGCGTGGTAACTTCCGTATACAAGGTGTATGCGATCAAGTGTGTGCGATCTCTGGGGGTAGCGGTGGCGTCGGGTCGGGAGAAGGCGTACGCGTATCTCAAGGACACGGTGCTGACGGACCCCGCGATGCAGGGCGAGTTCCTCTCGGAGCAGGACATCGCCGATCGGATCGGCGTCTCGCGTACCCCGATCCGGGAGGCGTTGCTTCTGCTCGCCGCCGAGGATCTGGTCGATCTGGTGCCCAAGCGCGGAGCTCGCGTCGCGCCGCTGTCGGGGCGTGAGATCACCGAGCTGATGCAGCTCCGCGGCATCGTCGAACGGTACGCGGCGCAGCACGTCATCGGTACGGGCCAGGCCCCGCTGCGGGAGTTGGGCGAATTCCTGGAGCGCCAGCGCACGCTGAGCGGCCCCGACCAGGCCAAGGAATTCATCGACGTGGACCACCAGTTCCATTCGACGCTCGTGTCGGCCGTGGGCAACGCGCTGCTCGACCGGCATTACGAGGGGCTGCGCAGCCGTCAGGTGCGGGCCGGTGTCGTGGCCCTCTACAACCAGCAAGGCCGTCAGGACGCGGTCCTCGACGAGCACCGGGCGATCGTGGACGCGCTCGAAGCCGGTGACGCGCAAGCCGCGTGCGCCGCGATCGACAGTCACTTGGAGTCGACGCTCAAGGTGCTGCTGGCCGGATAGGCGGGCGCACGCGTCGCCGGGCCGGAAGGCTCCTGCGGGAGCCCACCGGCCCGGCGGGGAGCGGGTGTTACGGTCGCGAACCGCCCGGCTCAGGTGCCAAGGCGCCGGTTGGCGAGGACCGGGATCTTTGCGCGGACCTCCGCGACCTCATCGGCGTCGACCTCCGTCATCAGCAGCTCGGGCCCGGCCCCCAGACGGTCGCGTACGGTCCCGTCGGGGCCGACGATCATGCTGTATCCCACTCCGGTGGGCGCCGTGCCCGTAGCCGCCACTCCCCCGGCGGCCGGATCGGCCTGGCCCGCGGCCGCCACCCACAGCGTGGCGTCCAGGGC
>NZ_JBNNJZ010000671.1:0-4080 GCF_050270335.1 Streptomyces sp. NPDC059900 | reverse complement strand
GAGCGGCACCGTGCCGCAGGCGTGGGCCACCGCGCGCAGATCGAGTTCGGCGAGAGTGGGGTTGGCGGGCGACTCGACGAGGACCAGGCCGGTGTCGGGGCGGATGGCCTCGGCGATCCCCGCGGGGTCCACCCAGGTCACCTCGGAGCCGAGCAGCCCCGCGGTCAGCAGATGGTCGCTGCATCCGTACAGCGGGCGTACCGCGACGACATGACGCAGACCGGCCGCTCCCCGTACGAGAAGGACCGCCGTCAGGGCCGCCATGCCGCTCGCGAACGCGACCGCGCTCTCGGTGCCTTCGAGCCGGGCCAGGGCGGTCTCGAAGCGGGCGACGGTCGGGTTCGCGAGGCGGGCGTAGACGGGCGGCCCGTCGTCCAGGGCGCCGTCCGCGGCGAAGGCGTCGATGCGCGCCGCCTCGCCGCGGGTGTCGTGGGAGGGGTACGTGGTGGACAGGTCGATCGGCGCGGCGTGCAGGCCGAGCCCTGCGAGGTCGTCGCGTCCGGCGTGCACCGCCTCGGTGGCCAGGGCGCGCGAGACTGCCGTGGGGGGAGCCGGGTGGGCGGATGCGGCGCGGGATTCCGTGTTCGTGTCCATGCCGGTCAGCCTGAACAAAGGCCGGGGCCAGGTGGTTGAACCCCGTGCTACGTTCGGCGCGTGGCTGAATCTGTCGTACTGGACCCGGTGGATCTCCGAATACTGCGGCTGTTGCAGAACGATGCCCGGATCACCTACCGCGATCTCGCGGCGCAGGTCGGCGTCGCACCGTCGACCTGCCTGGACCGGATCTCCCGGCTGCGCCGCTCCGGCGTGATCCTGGGACATCAGCTGCGGCTCGATCCGGCGAAGCTGGGGCGCGGCCTCGAAGCGCTGCTCTCCGTGCAGGTGCGGCCGCACCGGCGGGAGCTCGTCGGTCCGTTCGTGGAGCGGATCAGGGCGCTGCCGGAATCCCGGTCGGTGTTTCATCTCGCCGGGCCCGACGACTATCTGGTGCACGTGGCGGTGGCCGACACGGCGGACCTCCAGCGGCTCGTCCTCGACGAGTTCACCGCACGGCGCGAAGTGGCACGCGTGGAGACCCGGTTGATCTTCCAGCAGTGGGAGTGCGGGCCGCTCCTGCCGCCGGGCCCCGGAGCCGATGACCAAGGGGAGAGCTCCGGCCAATCCTGCTGACGCGGGGGCGCAGCGCATACGAGTATGTCCGCATGTCAGACACGAAGATCCCCAGTCCGAACACGAGCGAGAGCGCCGGGCCGCTGCCTCGCCGGGTCGCCGACACCTATGTCGACGAACTCATCGCCCTCGACCCCATCAACGGCACGTATCTCGGCGTCAGGGCGAGCCACAGCAAGCTTCCCGACACCTCTCCGGCGGGCCAGGACGCCGTCGCGGAACTTGCCCGCACGACGCTCGCCCGGCTCGACGAAGCGGAGCGCAGGCCCGGCGCCGACAGCGACGCCGAGCGCCGGTGCGCGCGGCTCCTGCGGGAGCGGCTGACCGCCGAACTCGCCGTGCACGAGGCCGACGAAGGGCTGCGCGCGGTCGGCAATCTGCACACGATTCCGCACGCGGTGCGCGAGATCTTCACCGTGACGCCGATGGAGACGGACGAGGACTGGGCGGCGATCGCCGAGCGGCTGCGGGCCGTGCCGGCCGCGTACGAGGGATATCGCGCCTCGCTCGAACTCGGCCTGGAGCGCAAGCTTTTCGCGCCGCCCCGCCCGACGGCCACCTTCATCGAGCAGCTCGGCGAGTGGGCCGGGCCCGGCGGCAGCGAGGGCCGCGGCTGGTTCGAGGAGTTCGCCTCGGAGGGCCCCGACTCCCTGCGCTCCGACCTGGACGCCGCCGCGCGCGCCGCCACCGCGTCGGTCGTGGCGCTGCGCGACTGGATGCGGGACGTGTACGCGCCCGCGATCGAGGGCGCTCCCGACACGGTGGGCCGCGAGCGCTACGCCCGCTGGTCCCGCTACTTCAACGGCGCCGATCTGGACCTCGACGAGGCGTACGCGTACGGCTGGTCCGAATTCCACCGGCTGCTCGGCGAGATGCGCACCGAGGCCGAGAAGATCCTGCCCGGCGCGGCCACGCCCTGGGTGGCGCTCGCCCACCTCGACGAGCACGGCACGCACATCGAAGGCGTGGAGGAGGTGCGGGTCTGGCTCCAGGAGCTGATGGACGAGGCGATCGCGGCACTGGACGGCACCCACTTCGAACTCGCCGAGCGGGTACGGAAGGTGGAGTCCCGCATCGCCCCGCCGGGCGGCGCCGCGGCCCCGTACTACACGGGCCCCTCGGAGGACTTCTCGCGCCCCGGCCGGACCTGGCTGCCGACCATGGGCGACACCCGCTTCCCCGTGTACGACCTGGTCTCGACCTGGTACCACGAGGGTGTGCCCGGCCATCACCTCCAGCTGGCGCAGTGGGCGCACGTCGCGGAGAACCTCTCCCGCTACCAGGCGACCATCGGCATCGTCAGCGCCAACGCGGAGGGCTGGGCGCTGTACGCGGAGCGGCTCATGGACGAGCTCGGCTACCTCACGGACGCCGAGCGCCGGCTGGGCTACCTCGACGCGCAGATGATGCGGGCGCTGCGCGTCATCGTCGACATCGGCATGCACCTGGAGCTGGAGATCCCCGCGGACTCGCCCTTCAGGCCGGGCGAGCGCTGGACCCCTGACCTGGCGCAGGAGTTCTACGACGCGCACTGCAGCCGGCCCACGGAGTACGTGGCGAGCGAGATGACCCGCTACCTCTCGATCCCGGGCCAGGCCATCGGCTACAAGCTGGGCGAGCGGGCCTGGCTCCTTGGCCGCGAGAACGCGCGGCGGCGCCATGGTGACGCGTTCGACGCGAAGGCGTGGCACATGGCCGCGCTGTCGCAGGGGTCGCTGGGCCTCGACGATCTGGTGGACGAGTTGTCGGCGCTCTGAAGGGCGCTCTGAGGACGCTCTGACGGCTCTCTGAACGCGGAGGGGGCGGGTCCGGGCCCGTATGAACGGCGGTCCCGCCCCGTCCCGCCTCAGCAGCCGCAGTCCTCCGCGTCCAGCGGCGCGGTCAGCGGGTCGGGGGTGCGGCGCTCGCCGCCCTCCCAGGTCTCGAACGCGAAGCCCTCGCGGGCCCAGTACTCGAAGCCGCCCAGCATCTCCTTGACCTGGAAGCCCAGTTGGGCGAGGGCCAGGGCGGCGCGGGTCGCGCCGTTGCAGCCGGGGCCCCAGCAGTAGGTGACGACGGGGACGGCCTTGTCGAGGAGTTGCTCGGCCTGCCCGGGGATGAGCGCGGTGGGCAGGTGGATCGCGCCGGGGACGTGCCCCTGGTCCCAGCTCTCGGTCGAGCGGGAGTCGAGCACGACGAAGCCGGGGTCGCCGCCCGCGGCGAGCGCGGACGCGACGTCGGACACGTCGGCGTGGAAGGCGAGGCTGGCGCCGAAGTACGCGGCGGCTGCGGCCGGGGATGCGGGGGCGACCCGCAGGACGGAATTAGGGGCGTCGGCGGTGGTCGTCGCCGTGCCGGCAGTGGCCGCCTGTGTGCTCGCGGCGGTCGGCTGCTCTGTGTTCGTCGCTGTGCTCATGACCAGAAATCTACGGGCGAAGCCACCGCCCCAGAAGAGCCGATCACCGGCCTGCCCCTTGATCGGCCGGGGATTCCCCTGTTACCTCTCAGGCATGACCGGTTATTCCACGGACGCCACCGACTGGCGCATCCTCGATGTCCTCCAGCGCGAGGGCCGCGCCAGCTACGCCGAACTGGCACGCGCCGTCTCCATGTCCCCGAGCGCCGTCACCGAACGGGTCCGCCGCCTCGAGGAGGCGGGCGTGATCCAGGGGTACGCGGCCGTGGTCGACCCGGAGCGCCTCGGCCTGCCCATCCTCGCGTTCGTGCGGCTTCGCTACCCGAACGGCAATTACAAGCCGTTCCATGACTTGGTGGAGGCGACGCCCGAAATACTCGAAGCGCATCACGTCACCGGTGACGACTGCTTCGTGATCAAGGTCGCGGAAAGCTCGATGTGTCTCCTGGTGGAGGTCGGGGGGAAGATCTGCGCTCTGGGGTCGGTGTAGACGAGCATGGTGTACTCCTCTCCCC
>NZ_JBNNJZ010000670.1:0-4085 GCF_050270335.1 Streptomyces sp. NPDC059900 | reverse complement strand
ATGTGCACCAGTATCATCTGGATCTCGTACAGAATTACTGCCGCCAGGCACTGCTGGGCCGCGCTCGCGCCGTGCACGCCGACCGCCTTGTCGCCCGCCGCGGCCTTCGCCGCCGCCACCGCGCTGTGGATGCCGTTGGTGACGAACGTGAAGACCGACGGGGCCCGTACCGTTTCCGGGGCGGGTGGCCTGTGGGTGAGCACGAAGCAGGGCGCCGGCCCGGCGGGCCCGCCGTCGCCCCAGCCGCCGTCGCCCGCCGCCAGGTCGTAGGACAGCCGGCCCATCAGGACCGAGCCCAGGCCTGCGCGCATCTCTTCCAGCAGTCCGGTGTCGAGCGGGTCCGGCTGGTACAGCCACTGGTGCAGCCGCAGGCCGCCGTCGCCCAGTTGCTGCTCGTCGGAGACGTTCGGACCGGTGACGAACCCGTCCAGCGACATCGAGATGCCGGAAACGACCGTGCTCATGGTCTCGTCCCTTCCTCGGGTGCCTTCCTGAGGTGACGTCGGAGCCGCACGGCCGTTCTCGACAGCTGCGGGCCCGCGCGATGACCGCGGGCCCGCAGGCTCACAAGATCGTGGGCCTTTCGAGGGCCTGCAGCGTTCCCGCGGGCAGCCGGTCGTCGCCCCAGCTGCGCTCGATGTAGCCGATGATCCGGGTGATGTCCTCGGCGGGCACCCGCTCCGGTTCGCCGTGTTCGAGCGGGTCGGCGTGGAAGATGTACAGCCGCGAGGCGAACTGGTCGAAGGGCAGGGAGGCCTCGCCGAACCGTTCGCCGTTGCCTGCCGTGGAGACGACGACGCCGTCGCCCCAGTCCTGGCCGCTGTCGTTGTTCGGGTTGAAGAAGTACACCCGCATGACGTCCTGGGGGTCCGGCGCGGCCCGCAGGATCGTGATGGCGTGCCAGCCGACGTAGCGGGCCGCGCTGTCGGTGACCGCGACGCCGGCCGGCTGCGGATGGATCAGCGGCTGCTCGCCGTTGTAGGTGGGGTGGTAGCTGGCGTGGAACTGCCGCAGGAAATCGTCGAGGTCGACCAGGTTGCCGGTCGCCACGTCGACGTTGATGTGGAAGCCGCGGCACGCCCACCAGCCGTGGAACTCGGGGTTGATCCACCGGTGCGGGTCCCCCGGCCGCCCGGCGCAGCGCCGCCCCATCTCGGCGTAGATCCGGTCCAGGTGCGGCACCAGGAGCAGGGATACGGGGTCCAGGTCCATCGGCAGGGTGCTGGCGACGCCGCCCGCGCTGTCCTTGGACGAGATGGGCTGTCCCTCGAAGTGCATGAGGATCTCGTCGTCGCGGGCCGCCCAGACCACCATTTGCAGGAGGTAGTCCGGGTCGTTGTAGGACCACATGGACAGTGCGCGGGCCGACTGGCAGGTGGGGTTGTCGCCCTGTCCGACGCCCAGCGGCTGGCCCAGCATCGAGAGTACTCCGGCGACCAGCCGGGCCTGCGGCCCCGGCTCCTCGCCGAACACGGTGGTCAGCCGCTCCCGTGCGACCGGGGAGAGTTCGAGTGCCAGCTGGCGCCACAGCGCGGGCACCAGCGGCGGCTCGTAGAGGATGCCGCGGTCCAGCAGCAGTGCGAGCCCGTAGATGCTCTGCGCGGTCTGCGGGTGTACGGCCACCTCGATCAGCCGGTGTACCAGGTCGCTGTAGCGCAGCAGGCAGTTGCGGCCGGTGTCGGACAGACCGAGTGCCTCACCGAGGAGGTAGTCGCTCTCGTCCAGCAGGAACCGCAGCAGTTCCGCGTGGTAGGGCGAGACCAGGCCGGTGTCGTGCATCGCGCGCGCGAAGCCCGTCGCCTCGTACTGCAGGCCGCCGGCGTCCATCGCCTCGAGCCGGGAGCGGAAGACGTCGACGCCCGGGTCGTCCCGGCAGGCTTCGGTGGTCCCGAACAGGCTGGTGATGAGCCGGTCGATGCCGAGGCCGGACGCCACGCCCAGGGCGACGTCCGGGTCGCCGCGGTAGACGGCGATCCGTGTGATCAGGGCCTGCACCGCCTCGACCTGGATGGGGCGCTGGCGCAGGATGCGCCAGATCTCGTCAACCAGGTTGTCCAGGACGCTGTCGTAGCCGATCTCGTCGGCGAGGTGGCGGAACAGGTCCCGGATGAGCTGTGCGGTGCGGCCCTGCTGGGTGCGCTCCGCCTCGCTGGGCGGGGTGAACAGCAGTTCCAGGTTGGTTGCCAGGACCTGGGCGAGGAACTGGCGGGCGTCCTCGGCGGGCAGCGTGGGGTGCGCGTAGTCGCCGCGGGCGACCGCGAGCATCCGCAGCTCGCTGGTCGCCTCCATGACGACGGTGTCCGCGTTTCCGCTGTGCAGGCTGGGGCCGACCAGGGCGGGGACAAGGATCTCCGGGGATGCCCAGTCCGTGCCCAGGAAGAGCCCGGCTTCCTCCAGGGCCTGCGCCCTGGCCTGGATCGCCGCGGCTCCGCCCGGCTGCGTGAGCACCCGCCGCAGGGCTTCCAGGACCCGCCGCAGCTTCGTGTGCTTGCCGAAGTCGCGGGTTTCGGCCATGGCCTGGGTGGCGTCCTCCAGTGAGGCCAGGCGCTTGTTGAGCGTCGTGGCCTCACCGTTGGCGTCGACGGTCGGTTTCAATGGATTTCCCTCGGGTTGGCCTCCTGCGTCCACGGGTCGTCAGACGTAGAAGTCGAGCTCTTCCTGCTTCTTCAGCAGGTCGCGCATTCGGTAGGGGTCTTCACCGAAAAAGTAGACCAGGCCCCAGTGGGTGCCGAACGCGGTCCTCTTGGTGACGGTCTCCTCCAGCGGCGTCGAGAGGTCGTGCGACTCGTAGTAGTCGTCGTCCTCGGTCTCCTCGGGGATCTCCAGTTCGCTGACGACGCGGCGGCGCGGGTAGACGCCGAAGCAGCCCGCGGTGCCCGACGCGTCGACGACCTCGCGCGGGAAGAAGGCATCGATCTCCTCCTCGGTCGTCTTCGGGTCGAACGCCAGGACCAGCCCCTGGTAGGCGTTGAAGCCGTAGGCCCGCTCGAGGAGTTCGAACACCTTGAAGCCCGGCGGCCGGTAGGCGACCTCGCCGAAGTACATCTCGCCGTCGCTGGTGACGAAGTACTCCGGGTGCACGAAGCCGAACTCGATGTCGAAGGTCTTGATGAGCTTCTCGATCTGCGCCGTGATCTGCGGGCGGTAGCGCTCCAGTTCCGGGGTGGCCGGTACGAACACCGAATAGCCCAGAGTGACGTATTCGGAGATGTTGAGGAATTTGATCTTCCCGTTGTGTACCCACGCCTCGACCGCGAACTCCCAGCCGTCGAGGTGGGACTCCATGAGGACCGGGAATTCGTCGTCCGGGATCATGTCGATCTCGTCCGGGGTGCGGATGACGCGGTGGCCGAGGCATCCCGCCTTGTCGAACGCCTTGAGGTGGATCGGGTCGTTCGGGTCGCCGTCCAGCTTGAGCAGGGTCTGGTTGACGCGCTTGAGGAAGCGGATCACGTCGTCCCGGTCGTGGGCCTCCTCGAAGATGCCCACCCGGATGCCGCCCAGTTGCGCGCGGCGCTTCATCAGCGCCTTGTCCCGCAGCAGCATGGCCTGGCCGTACAGCCGCGGGTTGTCCAGCAGGACGGAGTTGATCGCCCCCGCCCATTCCACCGTCTCCTCGTACAGCGGGATGGCGACGTCGACGCCCTCGTTCTGCAGGGTTTCGGCGATCTCCATGGAACGGTCGTTGAGCCGTTCGAAATCCCAGGGAACAAACGGGATGTCGTGCTCGGTGCAGTACTCCTCGGCCCACTCCGGGGCCACGACGACGTATCGCCGATCGAACCGGTCCAGGGCTTCCACCGCATTGAGACTCCAGCCAAGGAGGGCTACATAGCCCTTGTCCGGGTTCTTGGTGGCCGGTTCCCCTTGTGTCATAGGCCGGTACTCCTTCAGTGTGCGCTCGTGGACGGCGTGCCGGGCACGACCGTGCCCGGCGGTCTGCCGCGCAGTGCCCACCTGCCCGAGCCCAGTCACATCATGCCCCCGCACACGCACCCCATTTCCGCGCGCAAATAGAGCAGTCGGCATATGCGCGCGGTGTCAGTCCCGGTGGGCCGCGATCAGCTGCCGGTACCAGTGGTAGC
>NZ_JBNNJZ010000669.1:0-4099 GCF_050270335.1 Streptomyces sp. NPDC059900 | reverse complement strand
AGATGCCGTCGGGCCAGTAGCCCTGGTCGAGGGTGCCGGTCTGGAAGACGAACTTGCCGTTGAGCAGCAGGCGTTGCTTGCCGTCGACCGTGCCGCGCGAGATGGACCGCATACCGGCGTAGCTGCCGACGGAGTCGGACACCGTGGATCCCGAGACGAGGTCGGCCTTGATGTCGTAGAGGAACGGGTCGTCCGGTGACCACAGGTGCGGGTTGGTGATGCGGACCGCCAGCTGCGAGCCGACCGCGCCGGTCGCCGTGCCCACCGTGGTGCCGCCGGAGCTGACCGTGACGCGCGCGCTCTGGCCGCTGATCCCGGTGCCCCGGACGGTGACCCGCAGCGTCGAGTCGGACAGGTTCGCCGTCGTGTCGAGGCGGGTGATGTGGGCGGGAGCGGTGGGCTCGAGCCAGACGGTCTGCCAGATGCCGGAGGCGGCGGTGTAGAAGATGCCGCCGCCGGGATGCGGCGTCACGTCGTTGATGCGCTGCTTGCCCACGGCCTGGCCGCCGGTCTGGGTCGGGTCGAACACCGAGACCACGATGGTGTTGGTGCCGCCGTTGAGCAGGGGCGTGATGTCGTAGCCGAAGGCGTCGTAGCCGCCGCTGTGGGCGGAGCCCGCCTGCTGCCCGTTCACCCACACCGTCGTACGCCAGTCACTGGCGCCGAAGTTGAGCTGGACGCGGCGCCCGTTCCAGTTCGACGGCACGGTGAAGGTGCGCTTGTACCAGAGCTTGTCGTTCTGGGTGATCTTGCGCTGGATGCCGGAGAGCGCGGACTCCGCGACGAACGGGACGCGGATCTGCTCGGTGAAGGAGGCCGGCTGTCCGGCGTTCGCCGAGGTGACGGCGAAGTCCCAGATGCCGTTGAGATTGGCCCAGTCGGGACGGGTCAGCTGCGGTCGCGGATACTCCGGCAGCGGATTGTCCCTGGAGACCTGGTCGGTCCACGGCGTCGTCATCGGGGCCGGTTTGGGGGTCCAGGCCGTGGGGGCCGCCTGGGCCGCGGGCGCGAGGGCGGTGGCGCCGCACAGGAGCAGGGCGAGGGCGCTGAGCAGGATGCCGAGGGTGCGGCCCGGTCGCTGTCTGAGTCGGGTGGACTGGTGGTGCATCGGAGCTCCTCGTGTCGCGGGGCACGGCCGGGTGGCCGCAGGACGGCGGAACGGAGGTGCTGGAGCGGGATCGTGCGTCGCGTTCTTACATCGTTGTAAGGAGAGTTCTTAGACACTCGATGAAAGGGCGTCAACGTCTGGAACGAGCCAATCCGCCGCGCACGCAGAGTGTTTCGGGGAGAACTGAAACTCGCTGTCGGCCCCTGCGCCTCCGGCCAGGCTGCTCAGCACGCGACAGACGTCGTGCACGGCCGACCAAACGAGGACATGACATGGCCTTGACGAGTATCAAGCGGCGGGCGACTGCGGTATCCGTCGCCGGTGCGGCGGCTCTGGCGCTCGGCGCCGGCGTCGCACCGGCCGAGGCATCCGCCCCGGCCAGGGCATCTGCTCCGGCCGACGTATCGGTGCAGAAGACCTGCGACCACGGCGCCCTGTGCGTGAAGCTGCGCCACGTCGACACCGGGAAGACCAAGTGGAAGGACCTCTACTACTGCAAGAACTGGTACATCAGCAAGAAGTGGGTCCCCACCCGGTACATCAACAACCAGACACCGGGGACCAAGGGGAAGTTCAAGAATCATGACAGGAAGACGATCATGACGACGAAGGCCCCGTACGCCGACAAGAAGGTCAAGAAGAGCATCGGCGTCTACACCTGGTACATCAAGCCCTGCTGATGCCGCCTTCCCGAACGGGCCGTCGCCGCATGCCTCGTGGCGACGGCCCGCGCCATGTGCGGCGGGCCGTCGTGGCTGCTCTCGTGGCTGCTTTCGTGGCCGTCACGCCCCGGAGTGGACATAGCCGGCCCACAGCGTGGGGAACTTCGGATACTTCGAGCGTGCCTGCCGGACCGCGTGGTTGAGGGCCCGCGACGCGAGCGAGGTGTCCACACCCTGCGATGTGGTCCGCAGCGCCGCGAAGAACGCCTCGCCGACCGCACCGGTGTGGTGGTCGTCGACAAGCCACAGCGTCGCGACGACGCGCCGGAAACCCGCGTGCTGCATCGCGCCGGAGAGGTGGACCGACTCGTCCGGGACCCGCAGGCCGCTGGAGTGGCTGGTGCGGCACGCCGAGAGGAACGCCAGCTCCGCTTCCGGCATGTGCTGGGCCGTCAGCTGCCGCACGGTGAGGGAGTCCGGCTCGTCGCCCAGCAGGAGACGGCTCCTCCACGGGTTCATGGGATCGCTCACGGCGTGGCAGGCGAAGTGGACCACGGAACTGTGCGCGAGCTCGGTGAGCACCGCGGGGCCAGGGAGTCGCGGTGTGTCGGATGTGGTCACCAGGACGGTCGCGTCGTCGAAGAGCCGTGCCAGCCGTTCGGTTTGCCCGGCTGCGCGCGGCAGCGGCGCGGCACCCGCGGTGTACGGCATGGCGACGGCCAGGAATCGCTGGGGACTCCGGCCGGTTGGGCGTTCCCGCGCGGCGACCAGCGCCTGAACCGACGGCGTGTACGAGGAGGTCATTTTGTCGATGGCGGCCCCTCCCTCGGCGTGGGAGTGCTGCCCGCTCCGGCGTCCGGCGGCGTGCAGCGGCAGCAGGCCGAGCAGACTGCCCGGCGCCCACCAGAGGTGGCCGCCGGCTTCGGGTGATGTCGACGACAGAAGGCCCAGAGTGTCGAGCACCGGCCCGACAGCGGCGTCCCACAGCCATTCGAGGATCTCCGAGACACGTTTCTGGGCCTCCAGTCGCGCCGGAGGGCCGAGCGTCCTGTCGTGACCCATATCGGCGGCGGCATGCAATCGGGCGGCCTGCGCGGTGACCGCTGCGACGGTCAGTGCGGGCAGGCGGCGATGCAGGACGGCATCCGTGGTGGCGATCAGGGCGTGGCCGCTGTCGGAGGCCGCGGCCAGTGTCACGACGGGCCCCGACCCGGCGGCACGGGTGAGCAGTTCGCGGTGCGGCGGACGCAGGAAGGACTCGAATCCCGGCAGGGAACGCACGGTGGCCAGGACGCTCTCCATGCGGGTGGCGGCGGCGCGGCGCTGGTCGATGTCGAGCCGAGCGTCGTACGCAGGCGCAGGCGGCGGCGGAGGCGGAGGCGGTGCCGGGGGCGCTGCCCGTCGTTCGGATGCGGCTCCGGCCGGAGCGACGAGGCGACGGTGCAGGCCCAGCAGTTCACCGGCGGGCCGGGGATGCGCCTGGCGGAGCGCGGACAGGTCGGTTCGCAGATTCAGTGCCTGCCGCATCAGCACCTCGCGGCCCGTCTCCAGGAGACGTAACGCCTCGACGGCCGACGGGCTGTCTTCGACCGTCGGGTGGGAGGTGGCGAGGAGGTGGGCGGCGGCCTCGGTGGCCAGACCGGCGAAGCGGGACAGCGTCTTGAGGCGGTCGCCCCCGGTGTGCCACAGCGGCGCCGCCGCGGCGAGCCGCTCCACGGCCTCTGTCAGGAGACGACCGGCCAGCTCGCGGTCGTCCGGCCCCGCGAGGCGGGCGGCGGCGCGGGCGGCCTCGATGCGGTCGGCCGGAGGGGACGCCTCGCAGGCATACGCCTCCAGGAAGGCGGCGAGGGCGTCGGAGCGCGCGGCGTCGGGGCTCTCGGCCAGGATGTGCCCGAGTGTCTGGAGACAGCCTGCCCGGCTCGGCGAGCCGGCAGGGAGGGAGTCGACGGCTTGGCGCGCGTAGCGGAGCGCTTCGGCCATCACCTGCGGGGTGCGCGTGGCGCGGTAGGTGTGCAGCAGGGCCATGGCCAGTTCGGAGCAGGCCCAGACATGGTCGCTGTGGTGCGGGTCCGCGTGGCGCAGCGCGGACCGGCAGACCTCTATTGCCTCCCGGAGGTCGCGCGCGGCGTGATCCGGGACGGGACGGCTCGCGTGACGTTGGATCAGTGCGCGACTCAGCGCCGCGGAGCGTCCGGTGCGCTGCTCGTGACGCGCGGGAGTGAGCGCGACCGCCCGGCGCAGGACTTCCACCGCCTCATCGAGGTCGCGCAGGCCGCCGGCGTCCAGCGGGCGGCCGCTGGGCCCCGGAACGTCCGAGGCGCCCATGAGC
>NZ_JBNNJZ010000668.1:0-4102 GCF_050270335.1 Streptomyces sp. NPDC059900 | reverse complement strand
GCGGCACACCGGTTACTTCTACAGTGTTGTAGATTTTAGGTTCCGGCCCTGACCACGGCCGGTACGCACACCTCAGGACTTCAGGAGGACATCGTGGGAGTTTCCCTGGCCAAGGGCGGCAACGTCTCGCTCAGCAAGGAGGCCCCCGGCCTCACCGCCGTCCTGGTGGGCCTGGGCTGGGACGTCCGCACGACCACCGGCACGGACTACGACCTGGATGCCAGCGCGCTGCTGTGCGACGACTCGGGGAAGGTCGTCGACGACCAGCACTTCATCTTCTACAACCAGCTCAAGAGCCCCGACGGCTCCGTCGAGCACACCGGCGACAACCTCACCGGTGAGGGCGAGGGCGACGACGAGGCCGTGAAGGTGAACCTCGCCGCAGTCCCCGCCAACATCACGAAGATCGTCTTCCCGGTGTCCATCCACGACGCCGAGAACCGCGGCCAGAGCTTCGGCCAGGTCCGCAACGCCTTCATCCGCGTGGTCAACCAGGCCGACAACGCCGAGATCGCCCGCTACGACCTCTCCGAGGACGCCTCGACCGAGACCGCCATGGTCTTCGGCGAGCTCTACCGGCACGGCGCCGAGTGGAAATTCCGCGCGGTCGGCCAGGGTTATGCGAGTGGACTGCGCGGCATCGCGTCGGACTTCGGAGTAAATGTCTGACGCCGTCGCCGCCGCAGTCGCCTGACGTAGTCAATTCGACCATCGGCGGCAGAAGGAGCGGGACGTGTACGGCGATCCGGCAGCAGTGCGCAAGATCCTCACGGAGCTCGGGGACACCTGGGCGGTCGTGGGCCTGTCCACGAACGAGGAACGAGCGGCGTACGGCGTCGCCGGTGTCCTGCAGCGCTACGGAAAGCGCATCGTCCCGATCCACCCGAAGGCCGAGACGGTGCACGGCGAGAAGGGCTATCCGTCCCTCTCCGCCGTGCCCTTCAAGATCGACGTCGTCGACGTCTTCCTCAACAGCGCCCTCGCGGGCCAGGCCGCCGACGAAGCCGTCACGATCGGCGCGCAGGCGGTCTGGTTCCAGCTGGGAGTCATCGACGAAGCCGCGTTCGAGCGGACGCGGGCGGCGGGGCTCGACATGGTGATGGATCGCTGCCCGGCGATCGAACTGCCCATGTTGCGGTGACGCCTTGGGCTCGGTGACACCCGGGGGGCGAGGTGACTCCCCCCCCCACGGGGGTGCCTCACCCCACCCGTCGCAGCGCCCTCTCCCGGCGTTCCGCCATGCCGGAACCCGACTCCCTGCGTGCCATGCGGCGCAGGACCGCGGGGGCCACGAGCAGGCCGAGTGCGGCCCACGCGCCGAGCACACCGGCCGTCTCCCAGTGCCGCCAGGAACCGGCGATCTCGATGGCGGCCGCGCTGTCCGGCAGCAGGGCCGAGCGCATGCCGAGGCCGAGCCAGTAGACGGGGAACGCCTGGGCGGTCCACTGCAACCAGTCCGGCAGCGCGGTGACCGGGTAGAAGATGCCGGAGATCGCGATCATGCCCAGGACCGGCAGCTGGATCAGGCCCTGACTGCGTGCGCTGGTGAACACCGAGCCGAGGATCGCCCCGATCGGCAGGGTCGCGACCATGCCGAGGACAAGAACCCAGGCCAGCGTCAGCCAGGAACCGGGGCCACCGGTCGCCAGGCCCGCCACGATGAAGACGCCGGGGACCAGCAGGATCGCGAGGTCGGCGAGCAGACCACCGGCCACCGAGACGACCTTGCCGATGAGATAGCCCGGCATGCCGTTCGGCGTGGCCTTGGCGCGCAGCAGGGTGCCGTCCTCGCGTTCCGCGGTGAGCGCCTGGCTCATGCTGACCATGCCCATCGCCGCGTTCATGCCCAGGATGCTCGGCAGGGCGAGGGTGCCGAGCAGGAGCCCGCTGGTGCCGAACGCCGTGTCCCGCATGAAGAACAGGACGCTCAGCATCAGCACCGGCCAGAGCAGGTGCGAGAGCAGGTCACCGCCGTTGGTGAACGACTGCCGCAGTTCGATCAGGCCGCGCGAGAAGCCCGCACGGATCGCCGTGCCCGTCCCGTTCACCGGGTCACCGTCCCGTGCTCGCCCCGGTCCCGCACGAGCGCCAGGTAGGTGTCCTGCAACGAGGCCCGGCGGACCTCCAGTTCGCCCACCGCGTCGCCGTGCTCGCGCAGCAGCCCGCGGACGAACGCCGTCGATTCGGCCGTCGACTTCACGAAGTGCCGCCCGCCGCAGGTCCAGCGCACCTCGTCGTGGCCCGCGATCCGCCGGGCCAGGTCATCCGCCGAACCGTCCGCGATGATCCGTCCCCCGGACAGGATCAGGATCCGGTCGGCGAGCCTGTCCGCCTCGTCCAGGTCGTGCGTGGTGAGCAGGACGGTGGTCTCGTGGTCGGCGGCGAGGCGGTGGACGAGTTCATGGAACTCCTGTCTGGCCTCCGGGTCGAAGCCCGCGGTGGGTTCGTCGAGGAACAGCAGCTCCGGGCGGCCCACGATGCCGATCGCCACGTCCAGCCTGCGCCGCTGCCCGCCGGACAGCGTCTTGACCTTCTTGCCCGCGTGGGCGGTCAGGCCGACCGCCGCCATGAGTGCGTCGGTGTCCCAGGGCCGCCGGATCGCGGCCGTGGAGTAGGGGGCGTAGTACCTCCCCAGGTGCGCGAGCAGCTCACGCACCCGCCACTTGCCGTGGTCGCGCCAGGACTGCAGAACGACGCCGATGCGCGCACGCCATGCCTCGGTGCCGAGCGCAGGGTCCGTGCCGAGCACCCGGACGCGGCCCGCCGAGCGCATCCGGAACCCTTCCATGATCTCGATGGTGGTGGTCTTGCCCGCGCCGTTGGGCCCGAGCAGGGCAAGCACCTCGCCGTGCCGTGCCCGGAATGTCACGTCGCGCAGCACATCGGTTGCGCCGTAGCGCATGCGCAGCCCCTCGACATCGAGCACCACGTCCCCCTCGCTCGTCGTCACGCCAACTCCTCGCCGTGTTGCTTCAGTTGACGGCGAAGCTACGTTGCGTTCAGTACGCCATCAATGAATTACTGGCCGGGTATCCCTTACCAGTAGGCAATTTCGTGGATTCATTGCAATGAACTTGCCGATGAACGCAAGGAGGCCCCCACTCATGCCGGGAGGCAGGCTGACGCACGAGGACCGCCGGCACATCGGCGCGGGCCTCGCCGAAGGACTCGGATACGCCGAGATCGCCCGGCAGCTCGGCAGGCCCACGTCGACCGTCAGCCGCGAGGTGACCCGCAACGGCGGCCCCGGCGGCTACCGCGTCGACCACGCCCACCTCGCCACCGGACGACGCGCCCGCCGCCGCAAGAAGCTCCCGCGCCCCGAACCGGCCGCACCCGCCGACGCCTACGGACGCCACCCCGACGCCGTACGCGATTTCGCAGAGCAGCTCGCGGCCCTCATGGTCAGGACGGGCGTGCCCCGCATGGCCGCGCGGGTGCTCGCCCGCCTGATCACCGACGACTCCGGCCGCCTCACCGCAGCCGACCTCGTCCAGCGGCTGCGGGTCAGCGCCGCGTCGGTCTCCAAGGCGGTGGGCTATCTGGAGGATCTGGAGGTCATCCGCCGCGTACGGGAGCCCGGTCGGCGTCGCGAGCAGTACGTCATCGACGACGCCGTCTGGCTCCGGGCGTGGATGACGAGCGCCCAGCAGCACGCCATGTGGGCGCAGACCGCACAGCGGGGGGTCGAGGTACTGGACGCGGCGACGCCCGCGGGGGCCAGGCTCGCCCGCATGAGCCAGTTCTTCGCCACGCTCAGCGACGACATGGGTGGCGGCGGACACGACGCCGTCGACGACGCCCTGACCGTCCTTGCCGCGCTGCGGCACGCGGGCGCGGGTGCGGGTGCGGCTCTCGCGGAGGATCGTCTGGCCGCCGCACTGGGCTGGACCCCGCAGCGCGTGGCCGAAGCCTTGCGCCACGCCGAACGGGACCGGCTCACTCCTGAGCAGCTCAGCGCCCTGGCGGGGTCCTGACGGGGGCCCCGGCGGCGGCCGGCGGGCGGGGCGGGGGGGGGGGGAGGGCGCGGGGGCCCCCACCCGGGGGGGGGGGGGGGGCCGCCGCCCCCCCCACAGCGCGAATCGCGGCCCCCCCCCGCGCG
>NZ_JBNNJZ010000667.1:0-4108 GCF_050270335.1 Streptomyces sp. NPDC059900 | reverse complement strand
GCACCACGCTGGCCACCGTCACTCCGGCCGTACGGATCATCTCCGCCAGCGCCTGCGGATCGGTGCGCTCCTCCCCGGTCGCGATCGCCAGCGTGCCGCCCGCTGCGAGCGTCACCGCCACGTCCAGCACGGCGGCGTCGAAGCTGAACGACGCGAACTGCAGCGCCGTCGTCCCCTCCGCGACACCCAGCACCGGGCGCATCGCCTCGGCCAGATTCACCACACCCCGGTGCGCGACCGCCACGCCCTTCGGACGTCCGGTCGAGCCGGAGGTGTAGATCACATACGCGAGCTGATCCGGTCCGACCGCGACATCGAGGGGGGCGTCCGACTCGGCGGCGATCGCCGGCCCGGCGTCGGCCAGCCGCTCGGCGTCGATCACCACCGAGGCGCCGCTGTCGACCGTCATGAACTGCAGGCGGTCTGCGGGGTATTCGGGATCCAGCGGCACATAGGCGCCGCCGGCCTTCCACACCGCCAGCATCGACACCACCATGTCGACACCCCGCGGCAACCGCAGACCCACCCGCGACTCCCATCCCACCCCAAGCCCGCACAGGTAGCGGGCCAGCCGGTTCGACCGGTCATCCAGCTCCCCGTACGAGAGGGACTCCTCTCCGCAGCGCACCGCCACCGCGTTCGGCGTGAGCAGCGCCCAGTCCTCGAACAGCTCCAGCCAGGTGTCCGCCGGTACCGGCCGCGCCGTGTCGTTCCACTGGTCGAGGACCAGGGACCGCTCCGCCGCGTCGAGGGCGTCCAACGTGCCGATACGAGTGTCCGGCTCGGCCGCCATCCGGGTCAGCACCCGTATCAGGCGCTCCGAGATCGCCAGGGCCGCCGGCGCGTCGAAGCTGTCCAGCCGGTGATCGAGCCGCAGCCGCAGCCCGTCGATCGGGTCCACACCCAGCGTCAGCGCGAAGTGGGTCGATTCGCGGACCCCGGTGCCGGTCAGGCGCAGCGGCTGCGGGGGGCCGCTCTCGCCGGCCCGGTAGTTCTCGAATGCCAGCAGCGTGTCGAAGCCCGCGCCCGGACCCGCCAGCCGCTGGATCTCGGTAAGGCCCAGGTGCTGGTGATCCAGCAGCGCGGACTGTTCCGCCTGCAGGTCGGCGAGCAGCTCCGCGACCGTCCGGGCGGGGTCGAATCGCACCCGTACCGGGATGGTGTTGATGAAGAGGCCCAGCATGTCCTCCATGCCCGGCAGCTCCGCCGGCCGCCCCGCGACCGTCGCTCCGAACACCACGTCCCTGCGGCCCGTCAAAGCACCGGCAACCAGCGCCCAGGCAGCCTGAATGACGGTGTTCAGCGTGACGCCGTACCGGCGGGCCAACTCGCGCAGTGCCCCGGTCAGTTTGGCGGTCGGCGCAAAGGTGAGCTGGTCGGTCGGGCTCGGCGTGCTGTCTGGGGTGGCGGGGGCCACGAGCGTCGGTTCGTCGGCCCCTGCCAGGGCCTGTGTCCAGGCGGCGCGCGCGGCGTCCTTGTCCTGGCGCGCGAGCCAGCCCAGGTACTCCCGGTAGGGGGTGACCGCGGGCAGTCCCGCGCCGCTGCCGCCCGCGGCGTAGGCGGCCCACACCTCCCGCAGCAGGATCGGCAGCGACCAGCCGTCCAGCAGAATGTGGTGCAGCGTGATCACCATGCAATAGCGGCCCGCGCCCAGCCGGATCAGCAACACGCGGATCAGCGGCGGCTCCGCCACATCAAAGCCCCGCACCCGCTCGGCCAGAGCCAGTTCCTCAGCCCGCTCCGGATCTTCCGTGAGGTCTTCTACGTGCCAGGGCAGCTGCACACCTTCGGCAATCACCTGCACCGGCTGTTCGATCCCCGGCACCTGGCGGAATCCGGCCCGCAGACTGCCATGCCGGTCAAGCACCGCCTGCCACGACGCCCGCAACACACCCGCGTCGAGCCGCCCCTCCAAGTCCAGAACAAGCTGCTCCACGTACACATCCGTGCCCTGCCGGTCAAACAGCGCATGGAACAACAGCCCTTCCTGCAACGGCGATACCGGCAACACCTCCACCAGCCCCGAAACCGCCGCCTCCAACTCCTCCACCTGCGACTGCCCCAACACCACCAACGGGAAATCAGACGGCGTATGACCACCACCACCCGACACCACATGAGCCTCAAACCCGGCCAGCATCTCCGCCCAGCCATCAACCAAACACTGCGCCGCCCCCGCGCCCAGCAGCCGCTCCGGCCACGCCAGCGTCAGCGTCAGCTCCGGACCCTCGGCCGAGTCATGGACGATGCCTTCGGCTTCTAGGGCGTGCATCGCCGACGCCCGGCTCGCGAAGCCCTCTCCCAGTCCGTCGCCGATCAGCTGCCAGTCGTCCGAGCGGCTGCTGAAGCGGCCCAGGTAGTTGAATCCGACCTGCGCGGGCGGCAATCCGGCCAGCGCCGCCGCCGTATCCGCATGCAGATACCGGAGCATGCCGTAGCCAAGACCGTCCTCGGGCACGGCGCGCAGCTGCTCCTTGACTCCTTTGACGACCTCGCCGACCGCCACCGAGTCACCGGCCTCCAGCCGGACTGGATGCATTCCCGTGAACCAGCCCACCGTCCGCGACAGATCCACCCCGTGGCTGCCGGACAGCTGCCGGCCGTGGCTCTCGACATCCACCAGGAACGAAATCCTGCCCTGGTCGCCCCACGCCCCTATCGCCGCCGCCAACCCTGCCAGCAGCACCTCATCGACCTTGGCACCGAAGGCCGCCGGCACCCCGGTCAACAACGCCGACGTCACCGGCGCCGGCACTCGCACCGACACCCGCCGCACCGTGGTGCCCAAGTCCGTGGCCGGGTCCAGCGGCAGCGTCGTCAGCAGCGGGTCGGAACCCGTCTGTATCGCGGTCCACGCTTCCAGTTCCGCCAGCCGCTCCGGACTTGCGGCCTGCGCCTGCAGCTCCCGTGCCCAGTGCCGGAACGACGTCGCCACCGGTGCCAGCGCCGGCTCCCGGCCCGCGGCCAATGCCCCACACGCCTCCGCCAGATCCGGCAGCAGCACCCGCCATGACACCCCATCCACGGCCAAGTGATGAACCACCAGCAGCAACCGGCCCGGCGTATCCGCCCCGGCGTCAAACCACACCGCCTGCACCATCACTCCGGCCAGCGGATCCAACCGGCCCACCGCCGCCCGCGCTTCCGCCTCCGCATCCGCGTCGGCCGCATCCACCCGGCACACCCACGCCCGCTCCGGCACCGCCTCCGGCACGACAAGCCGCGCCTCCGCACCCGGCACCAACCTTGCCCGCAGCACGTCATGCCGCGCCACCAGCGCCTGCACCGCCCGCGTCAAGGTGGCCGTGTCCGTTCCCTGCGGGGTCGCGACCAGGGCCGACTGGAAGACCTCCGAGAGGTCTTCCGGCCGCACCCGCTGCAGCAGTTCGAGCATGACGGGAGTGAGCGGCACCTCTCCCGTGCCGGCAGCGGAGTCGACGGCTGCGGGAGCGTCGCCCGGGGGCAGCGCGAGCGCGGCGATACGGGCGGCGGTCCGCTCCTCGAAGATCTGCCTGGTCGTGACCGCGAGGCCGGCCCGGCGGGCGCCGGATACGACCATCATCGACAGGATCGAGTCTCCGCCGAGTGCGAAGAAGTCGCCGTCGGCACCGACCTCCCCCACGCCCAGGACCTCGGCGAAGAGATCGCACAGCAGCAGTTCGGCGGGCGTCTCGGGTGCCCGGCGCGGTTCGCGTACGGTCGGGGCGGGCAGTGCCGCCTTGTCGACCTTGCCGTTGGGGGTGAGCGGCAGCGCGTCCAGCACGGTCACCGTGGCGGGGACCATGTGCTCCGGCAGGCGCACCGCGGCGAAGGCGTGCACGGCGGCGGAAGCGAGCTCGCCGACAGCGACCACATAGGCGGCGAGACGGTCCTCCCGCGCGACCACCACCGCTTGGGCGACCGCAGGGTGCGCCGTGAGGACGGACTCGACCTCGCCGAGTTCGATGCGGAAGCCGCGGATTTTGACCTGCTCGTCGGCGCGCCCCTGGAAGTGCAGCAGCCCGTCCTCGCTCCACTTCGCAAGGTCGCCGGTGCGATACATCCGCCCGCCGTGCGCGTACGGGCAGGCCACAAAGCGCTCCGCCGTCAGCTCCCGGCGGCCCAGGTA
>NZ_JBNNJZ010000666.1:0-4156 GCF_050270335.1 Streptomyces sp. NPDC059900 | reverse complement strand
AAGATCAACACTCTCCACGAGGGGGAGCCGACTAACATGGCGCTGCGGCACGCCGTGTGGGTGCCCATCGCCGCCTGTGGCGATCACTCCGAGCGGGTGCTGCCCGTGGTCCGGCTGATTCTGCGTACACCGGCCCTGCGGGCCCGCTTTCTGGAGCACCAGGCGCAGTGGAGCGACGAACTGACGGGCGAGGTGGCGCGGCGCCTGGGGCGCGACGCGGGCGCGGACATGTACCCGCGGCTGGCCGCCGGGATGGCGCTGTCCGCCTTCGACGCCGTGCTCCAGCGCTGGAGCGAGAGTGACGGCGCCGAGGATCCCGCCAGGCTGACCGACCGGGCCTTCGCCGTCATCGCCCCGGCGCTGGACGCCGAAGCGTCGTAGGGCCTCGCGGGACGCTGCCGGAGTGCGGCGGTCTTCGCGTGGCGGAGGGGCGGCGGCCTGCGAGCCTGCCGCGGGCTGGCATCATCGAGGGATGTCTGACTTGATCATCGCCGCCTGTGACGGAGCCGCGAAGAAGAATCCCGGCCCGGCGGCCTGGGCCTGGGTGGTCGCCGACGCCGACGGGCGCCCGCAGCGCTGGGAGGCCGGACCGCTCGGCGACGCGACCAACAACGTGGCCGAACTGACCGCGCTGGCCCAGCTGTTGGAGTCCACCGACCCCGCGCTGCCGCTGGAGGTCCGGATGGACAGCCAGTACGCGATGAACGCGGTCACCAAGTGGATCGCGTCCTGGAAGCGCAACGGCTGGCTGACCGCGGCGAAGAAGCCGGTGGCCAACAAGGACCTCGTCGTCCGCATCGACGCACTCCTGCAGGGCCGCGCGGTGACCTTCCGGCACGTCGCCGCCCACCAGGTGGACGGCGACCACCTCAACGCGATCGCCGACGTCGCGGCCAGTGACGCCGCCACGACGCAGCAGCCCGCCGGAACCGCCCACGGAACGCCCGCGATCCCGGAGCCGCGGCCCGAACGCATGACGGCCGCACCCGCCGGACGGTCGCGCAAGACCTCCGCGGCAGGGGCGGGCAAGAGCTCCGCCGCACGGTCGGGCAAGGGCGGGTCGGGCGGCGTGATCAAGGCCAAGTTCCCCGGCCGCTGCCACTGCCAGAAGCCCTACGCCGCCGGAGAGAAGATCGCGAAGAACGCGCACGGCTGGGGCCACGTGGAGTGCCGCGACTCCTGAGGCCCGTGCCGGGGGGCTCCGGCTTCGGTTTCGGCTCCGGGGACGGGGTGCCGTCGTCGGGGGGGCGTGCGCACCGGACGTCAGGAGGCGTCGTCCGGCACCGCCCCCAGGAGGCTGCGGACGACGGGTCCGGCGGACGCGCCGCCGGTGACGCCCTTCTCGACGACGCAGGCCACGGCGACATTGCCGCGATGTGCCACGAACCAGCCGTTGTTGGGGGCGTCCTCGGAGACCTCGGCGGTGCCGGTCTTCGCCCCCACCGCACCCGGCAGGTCGGCCAGCACACGCGCAGTGCCCTCAGTGACCGTGGCGCGCATCAACTCGCGCAGTTGCGCGACGA
The DNA here is from genome assembly GCF_050270335.1 of Streptomyces sp. NPDC059900. Lineage (NCBI taxonomy): Bacteria > Bacillati > Actinomycetota > Actinomycetes > Kitasatosporales > Streptomycetaceae > Streptomyces > Streptomyces sp. NPDC059900. The sequence goes on along the minus strand of NZ_JBNNJZ010000666.1, from coordinate 2,633 downwards.
CTTCGCGCGGCAGCGGGGTGGTCGTGGTCGTGTCCTCGCCCGTGCCGGTGAGGGTCGGCTGGTGGAAGGTGCCGGACACCGCCGTCGCGGTGACGGACGCCATGATCAGCGGGTTGGCCTGCACCCTGCCCTGGCCGATCATCGATGCGGCCTTCTCGGTCTGGTCACGGGGGACAGGGACCGACCCGTCGTACGAGGAGATGCCGACGTTCCACTTCTGCCCGACCCCGAAGTACTTGCCGGCGACATCCCCCAGCTCCTGGTCGCCGACCTTGTCGCGCAGGCCGATGAACGCGGTGTTGCAGGAGGCGGTGAAGTCCTTGCGGAAGGTGGCGTCACGGTGTTCGGAGGCCTCGACGTTCTGGAACCGCTTCCCGACGGTGAGGTACTTGGGGCAGTCCACGACATCATCGGGCGCGACCGCGTCCTTGAGCAGTAGCGCGCTGGTGGTGACGATCTTCCAGGTGGAGCCGGGCGCGTAGGTTCCGGAGACGGCACGGTTGAAGCCCGAGACGGGGGAGTTGGCCACGGCCAGGATCTCCCCGTCGTCGATCCGCAGGGCGACGAGTGCGGCGTCCTTGCCGTCGGCCTCGGCGGCGAGGGCCTTCTCCGCGGCCGACTGCCAGGTGGCGTCGAGAGTTGTGGCCACCGGCTTGTCGGCCGGGCGGTCGGACTTCTTGCCGAAGGAGGCTTCGGTCCCCGTGACCTCACCGGTGGCCCGGTCGACGAGCTGGACCGCGCCGCGCGGACCGGCGCCGCTGTCCTTGGCGATCTGCGGGATGAGCGGACCGAGGGAGGGGTGCGTCGAGCCCGACAGGGCGTTGCCGTCACGGTCGTTGATCTCGGGGGCGGCGGAGTCCTCCCGCTCCAGCCGGAACTTGTGCGTGCTGCTCAGCTTCGGGTGCACGAGGGACAGCGCCCAGTCCACCTTCCAGGTGCCGTCGTCCTGTTTGCGCAGCGGCAGGGCCGAGGCATAGGTCCAGGTGCCCAGCTCCGTGACGGGCATCTTCGCGGTGAAGGCCATGGTCGCGGTGCCGTCCTCACCGGGGGTGAGCGCCCCCGCGGACAGGGAAGGTTCGCTGATGTCGAGCCCCGCGGTGAAACTCTTCAGGACACGCTCCGCCTCCTCGGGACGCGAGGTCAGCGCGGCCGCTCGCGACATGCGCCCCGCCTCCCAGTCGGCGAGGAACGCGCGGGCCTGCTCGGCCGCCTCCGGGTCGGGTATGGGGGGCCCGGGGTCGAAGGGGCCGAGCTCCGCGGCGTACCCGACGCCTGCGGCGAGTGCGAGCGTCAGGCCCGCCGCGATCGCGACGCGAGGTCCCTTCCGGGCGGGTCTGCGGCGGGGTTCGGCAAACGGTGCGGCATCCGTCATCAAGGGCTCCTTGTGCGGGTTGTACGTGCTTCTCGGTGCGGGCAGCGGGAGGTTCGGGCGCGGGGCGCTCGGGCGAGGCGGTCCGGGAGCGGGGCGGTCCGGGAGCGGGGCGGTCCGGGAGCGGGGCGGGGCGCGCCGGGTTCTCCCTGGCTCCGGTGCACGGAGCCAGGGGCGGGCGCGCCCCGCGGCGGGTACGACGCGCTACGACAGCGCGTCGACGGTCACCGAGGCCGCTTCGGCGATCAGCTTGTCGTCCGGTTCGGCGTCCTTCTTCGCGCGGTTGGACAAGATCGCCATGACGATGGGGGCGCCGTCGGGAGGCCACACCACGGCGATGTCGTTGCGGGCCCCGTAGTAGGTGCCGGTCCCGGTCTTGTCGCCGACCACCCAGTTCTTCGGCACACCCGCCCTGATGGTGTGATCCCCGGTGGTGTTGGTCCGCAGCCACTTGGTCAGCTGGGCGCGTTCGCCCTTGCCCAGGACGTCCCCGAGGACGAACGCGCGCAGGTCCTTGGCCAGCGCCCGCGGCGTGCTCGTGTCCCGCCTCTCGCCCGGCACCCAACTGCTCAGGTCGGGCTCGCGACGGTCCATCTGCGTGACGTCGTCGCCCAGATCTTCGAGTGCGGCGTCAAGCCCCTTGGGGCCGCCGAGCTTGTCGAAGAGCAGGTTGGCCGCGGTGTTGTCGCTGTAGCGGACGGCGGCGTCACACAGTTCACCCAGGGTCATGCCGGTCTTGACATGCTTCTCGGTCACCGGCGAGTTGGGGACCAGATCGTCCTTGGAGTACGTGACCTTGCGACCGAGGCCATCCAGGGAGTATTTGTCGAGCACGGCACCGGCGGCCAGTGCCTTGAAGGTCGAGTTGTAGGCGAAGCGCTCACCGGCGTTGTACGTCACCTCGCGCCCGGTGCCGGTGTCGACGGCGTAGACGCCGAGGCGCGCGTCGAACTCGCGCTCGAGCTTCTTGAAACCGCGGGCGGACTGCTTCGCCGCGTCCGCGGGCTTCGCGGATCCGGCCGGCTTCGTGGCCGTCGTGGACGGCGACGACGAGGCAGAGGAGTCACCCTCCGCGCAGGCCATGAGCGGGACGAGGCAGAACGTGGCGAGCGCGCCGACAACGGTACGGCGGGCACGGGTGTGCTTCACGGGCCAAACCTCCAGGGCGCCCCGAAGGCAGGGCGCATAGGGGACGGGGCGGCACGGCTCCGTCCCGGTACGTGGGTGTGAGTGCCAGAGCCACCCTCGCCCCGGGGTGCGTCTG
>NZ_JBNNJZ010000665.1:0-4157 GCF_050270335.1 Streptomyces sp. NPDC059900 | reverse complement strand
CGGCCTGACCGGCCCCGCCGCCCCTGTCCGCGTCCCGCGCGGCACCACCGGGCAGCTGGACTGGGAGGCGGAGCTGGCCGTGGTCATCGGCCGCACGGCGCGTGACGTGAGCGTGGCGGACGCCGCGTCGTACGTCTTCGGCTACACCGTGGCCAACGACGTGTCCGCCCGTGACGCGCAGTTCTCCGACGGGCAGTGGTTCCGGGGCAAGAACTTCGACGGCTTCTGCCCGCTCGGCCCCTGGATCACCAGCGCTTCCGAGGTACCCGACCCACAGAGCCTGGCCATCGCCGCGCGCGTCAACGGCCTTACGTTGCAGGACAGTTCGACCAAGGAGATGATTTTCGGCGTGGCCGAGACCATCGCCTACCTGTCGCGCTACATGACGCTGTATCCCGGGGACGTCATCGCCACCGGCACCCCGCACGGCGTCGGCATGGGCCGTGACCCGCAGCTGTGGCTGCAGGACGGGGACATCGTGGAGGTGGAGGTCGAGGGCCTCGGCCTGCTGCGCAATCCGATCCACGTCACCGACTGACGGCGGCACAACCTGCCGCCGTCCCCGGCGGCCTCCTCCGCCCCACCCCCTGGCCGAGGAGGCCGCTCCCCCCGCCTCACGCCTCACCGCCTTCACTCCCGTACGCCCTTACGTCTGCACGCCGAAGGAGCCGCATGAACATCGCCGATGATCCCGACCGCGCACCGGCCCGCTCGCACCTGTACGCGATGGGCCTGAGCGAGGAGGAGATGCGCCGTCCCACCGTCGGCATCGCCTCGACCTGGACCGGGACGATGCCCTGCAACCTGACGCACCGTGACCTGGCACGCCATGTGGCCACGGGAGTGCGCCGGGCGGGCGGGACGCCCATGGAGTTCAACACCATCGCCGTCTCGGACAACCTGACGATGGGCACGCCCGGCATGCGGGCCTCGCTCGTCAGCCGGGAGGTCATCGCCGACTCGATCGAACTCATGGGGCGGGCCCATCAGTTCGACGCCATGGTCTGCATCGTCGGCTGCGACAAGACGGTGCCCGCCGCGATGATGGCCATGGCACGCCTCGACATCCCCTCCGTGCTCCTCTACAGCGGCAGCATGATGCCGGGGACCTGGCGCGGGCGCGAGGTGACCATCCAGGACATGTGGGAGGCCCTGGGCGAGCGGTCCGTCGGCCGGGTCAGCCAGGAGGACGTGGACGACCTCGCCCGGCACGCCTGTCCGGGCGCCGGAACGTGCGCGGCGCAGTACACCGCGAACACGATGGGCACCGTCGCGGACTTCCTGGGCCTCGCCCCGTTCGGCGTCGGGGACATCCCCGCCACGGTCGTGGAGAAGACGGCCGCGGCCGAGCAGATCGGCGAACTCGCCCTTGACGTCCTCTCCCGCGACCTGCGGCCCTCCGCCATCCTCACGCAGGACGCCTTCCACAACGCGATCGTCTCCGTGGCCGCGATGGGCGGCTCCACCAACGCCGTCCTGCATCTGCTCGCCATCGCCCGCGAGGCCGGGATCGACCTCGCCATCGACACGATCGGCACGGTGTGCCGTGCGGTGCCGATCATCACCGCGCTCAAACCGTCCGGGCCCTACACGGCGGCCGATCTGTGGCGGGCCGGCGGCACCTCGCTGGTCGCGGCCCGGCTGCTGGAGGCGGGCGTGCTGCGCGACTCGGTCAGGCTGGTCGACGGCCGCTCACCGGCGGACGTGGCCGCGGCCGCCGTCGCCACGGAGGGGCAGGAGGTGGTGAGGGAGGTGAAGTCGCCCGTCAAGGCGCCGGGCGCACTGGCGATCCTGCGCGGTTCGCTCGCTCCGGACGGCTGCGTGCTGAAGCTGGGCGGGCGCCCCGACTTCGTCCGCCGGGGCCCGGCGCGGGTCTTCGACTCCGAGGAGGCGTGCTTCGAGGCCATCCAGGGCGGCCGGATCACGGAGGGCGACGTGGTGATCGTCCGCTACGAGGGTCCGGCCGGCGGCCCCGGCATGCGGGAGATGCTGTCGATCACGGGCGCCCTGGTGGGCCAGGGTCTGGGGGAATCGGTCACCCTGGTCACCGACGGACGCTTCAGCGGTGTCTCGCGCGGCCTCGTGATCGGCCACGTGGCCCCGGAGGCGTGGCACGGCGGTCCCATCGCGCTCGTGGCGGACGGTGACACGGTGGTCGTGGACTCCGCGCGCAACACGCTCGACCTCGATGTCCCGGACGAGGACCTGGCCGCGCGCCGGGCACGCTGGACCCGCCCGGAGCGCCCCCTTGAGCGCGGCGTCCTCAGCAAGTACGCGGCCATCGTCGGCTCGGCATCGGACGGTGCCGTCACCGTGTGACGCGATACCGCCTTCCACCTGTGGGTCTTACCGCGCGGCAGCGGTGAGGCCCACCGGCGCGCGAGCGCACCCCGGCGGCACGGACCTGTTTGACCTTGACACGGTGACAAGGTCTTCACTGCTCGCCAAGGAGGTGGTCTCCATGACGATCACAGGACACGACGCGCAGGACCAACAAGCACACCAGGCACACCAGGCGCTCCGGGCGCTGGAGGACGACCGCTCGTCGGTGCGGCTGCGCGCCGCTCTGGCTCTGGGCACGTCGCCCGACCCGCGCTTCGTCGGCAAGCTCGTCGAGCGCTGCGCCGTCGAGCCCGAGTTCTACGTCCGCGACATGCTGACCTGGGCGCTCACCCGCCACCCGGTGGCCATGACGCTGCCCGAACTGGTCCGCGAGGTCCGCTCGGAGCGGGCGCAGGCCCGGAGCCAGGCCCTGCACACACTCTCCAAGATCGGAGACCCGCGGGCGTGGCCGGCGATCACCCGGGCGCTGCTCACCGACACCGAGGAGGAGGTGGCCCGCAGCGCCTGGCGGGCCGCGGTCCTGCTCGTACCGCACGGCGAGGAGTCCGCGCTGGCCGCGACGCTGGCCACGCAGCTGGGACGCGGTGGGCGGGAGACACAACTGAGCCTGAGCCGGGCGCTGGTCGCACTGGGCGAGGTGATCGCGCCGGCCCTGCATACGGCCACCGCGCACCGCGACCCGGGGGTGCGCGCGCACGCGATCGCCACGCAACGGCTGCTGCGCGACCCGGACACCGGGTTCGAGTTCGCCATCGAGGAGGCCAAGCGCGTCGTGGCCCTCGGCGGGTCCGGCCGCGAGGGACAATAGGGCGTGTTGATCGGTGAGGTGGCTCGACGGTCCGGGGTCAGTGCCCGCATGCTCAGGCATTACGAGTCACTCGGCCTGGTGCGGCCCACCGGTCGCAGCGGCTCGGGATATCGGGAGTACTCCGGAGAGGACATCCGGCGGATCTTCCACATCGAGAGCCTGCGCTCGCTCGGGCTTTCGCTGCGGGAGATCGGGCGCGCCCTCGACGACTCCGGCTTCACGCCGTCGGCGCTCGTCGGCGATCTCATCCTGCAGACGCGCGAACGCATCGCCGCCGAGACCGAGTTGCTCACGCGGCTGCGCCGCATCGATGCCGCGGACCCCGGCGGCTGGGAGGACGTCCTCCAGGTCGTCGCGCTGCTCCAGGCCCTGGGCTCGAAGAACGCCGACGCGCGCCAGCGTGCCGCGCTCTCCTCGGGCGACGAGCTGACCGCGCCGGTGGAGGCCCTGGTCGAGGCCGCGCTCAGCGAGACGGATCCGAACGTCGCCGGGGCCCTTCGATGGGCCCTTGCCCGCTCGGGCGAGGCGGCTGCGGCCCTGCTGGCGGAGGGCCTTGGCTCACCGGCGGCCGCGGTGCGGGAACGTGCCGTGCAGTCCCTCGCCGAAATGCCCGGCGAGGAGGCCGCCGCACGGCTGCGGAAGGCCCTGGAGCACCCCGATGCCGTGGTGCGCGGGTATGCGGCGCTGACGCTCGGAACACGGGGAGAGGCCGAGGCGGTCCCCATGCTCGTCGACATGATCGCGGAGGGCCGGAACGACACCGACGCGGCCGATGCGCTCAGCGTGCTGGCCGGCGACGCCACAAGGGCGGATCAGATCGCGGTCGGACTCCTCGAACGCCTCGGCCACGCCACCACCACGGCCCCTGCCCGCAGACGGCTGACCCAGGCACTGGCCGGCATCCCGGGCGCGAGGACGTCACGAGCCCTCGCGGAGCTGTCGCACGATCAGGACCGTGCCGTCGCGGTGACGGCGACGTACCTGCTTCAGCTGCGCGAGGCACAGC
>NZ_JBNNJZ010000664.1:0-4161 GCF_050270335.1 Streptomyces sp. NPDC059900 | reverse complement strand
GATACGGGCCGCATGGAACCAACCGTACGACCCCGCACTGACAACGGGGTCGGATCACCAGCTCTGCGGGCTCCTGGAGCCGGGGTGCTGCGGGGGCCTGCGGCCCGCCCGCGGGTCGTGCCGGTCGCCGGAGCGCGGGACGGGGTAGGGGGCGCGCTGCCCCTGGGCGGCGCTCTGGAGGTCCGCCTTGCCCATCACCATCAGCGGGTCGAACATCACGATGACCCCCGCGAGGAGCAGGAAGGCGAGCGGGCCGATCATCATGGGCGCGAGCAGCTCGGCGGGCGAGTCCCCGCCGACCGGCGCGGCGGACGAGCCGTGCAGATGGACGCTGAGGGCGGCCATCCCCGTGTAGTGCATGCCGGTGACGGCCAGGCCCATGACGAGGCTCGCGCCCAGGCTCCAGAGGAAACCTCTGACCTGTGCGGCCGCCCACAGAGCCGCGCTCGCGGCGACGACCGCGATCACCACGGACGCGGAGACGGTGAAGGTGTTGTACTCCAGCGTCCCGCGAAGACGCATACCGGCCATTCCCAGATAGTGCATCGACGCGACGCCGAGGCCGGTGATCGTTCCCCCGGTGAACAGCGCCGCTCCGGTGGCACCGCGGTATCCCACGATGAAGATCCCGATGCCGACCATGACGATGGCGACGGCCAGGCTCGCGAAGGTCAGGCCCTTGTCGTAGTGGATCGGGGCGTTCTCCACGGAGAAGCCCATCATCGCGATGAAGTGCATCGTCCATATGCCGGAGCCGATCGCCGCCGACCCCAGTGCGAGCCAGCCCGGACGCCAGGAGTGCGCCACGAGGAGCGACCTGGTGGTGCAGCGCAGGCCGAGCGCTCCGCCGAGACACGCCATGAGGTACGCCGCCACCGGCGTGACAAGTCCATAGCTGAAACCGTCGACCGTGCCCTGCATGCGCGGTAGCCCCTCCGCCTATCGAGTCAAAATGTCCGGGATTGCACCCAAGTGGCCCCCGCCGGCTGTCCGCTGACAGGCCGTGGGCTGACGCAGAGAGTAAAGCTCACTCCGGAACTTGCGAACTATTTTCCGCGAAATCAACCCGGCTGTCTCCGTTCAACCTGTGGCCATCCTGCACCTGTCTCGCGTTGGCCGTGGACTGTCACTCTCATCCGGTCCGTGCCCGCACATCGCGAGGAGTCACCGTTGTACGCACGCGTTGCCGCTGCCACCACTGCCGCTCTGCTCGGAGCCGGTGCACTCACCCTCCCCTCCGCAACCGCTCACGCCGCCGACCGGCCGTCGGCGCAGACGTCCGCCTCGCACGAGCGGCCCCTGGTCGTCGCGCACCGGGGCGCTTCCGCGTACGCGCCCGAGAACACTTTCGCAGCCATCGACAAGGCGGCTGACATGGGGTTCCGCTGGGTGGAGAACGACGTCCAGCGCACCAAGGACGGCGAGCTCGTGATCATGCACGACGACACCCTGAAGCGGACGACGGACGTCGAGGAGCGCTTCCCCGACCGTGCGCCGTGGAAGGTCGCGGACTTCACCGCGAAGGAGATCGCCACGCTGGACGCGGGCAGCTGGTTCAGCCCGAAGTACGCGGGGCAGCGGGTGCCGACGCTGAAGCAGTACATGAACCGGGTCTCGCGCAACCACCAGAGCCTCGTGTTCGAGTTCAAGAAGCCCGAGCTGTATCCGGGCATCGAGAAGCAGGGCCTCGCCGTCCTGCGCAAGACGGGCTGGCTGGACCGGCACCACGTCAAGAGCAAGCTCGTCATCCAGAGCTTCAGCGCGGACAGCGTCAAGACCGTCCACAAGCTGCGGCCCGACATCAAGACCGGCTTCCTCGGCACACCCGCGGTCGCCGATCTGCCCGAGTACGCCAAGTTCTCCGACCAGATCAACTCCACGCACACCTCCATCTCGCGTGAGTACGTCGCCGCGATACACGCGCTCAAGGGACCGCACCGCAAGCGCCTGGAGATCTTCACCTGGACCGTGAACGACGCGGCCGCCGCACAGCGGGTGGCGGGCTTCGGCGTGAACGGCATCATCACGAACACGCCCGACGTGGTCCGCAAGGCCGTCTCCGGCTGACGGAGCACTGCCCCGAGCCTGCCCGGAGCCGGAGCTCCGGGCTTGCCCGGGGCGGCGTTGTCAGTGGCCGGTCGTACGGTGGTCCGCATGAACGCCATGGGGCAGCACGGGCAGGACCGGCCGGGGCAGGACGACCCGCGGCAGGTGGTGTGGGCCGTCGTCGCCAGCGACATCGGCCCGCTGATGCTCGCCGCGACGGACGACGGTCTGGTCAGCGTCGTCTTCCACGCCACGGACGCGGTGCGCGACGCGGCACTCGACCGGCTCGGCTCCCGCCTGGGTGCCGACCCCGTCGAGGCAGCCGACTCCCCTCTCCTGGCCGAACCCATACGCCAGCTCGCCGCCTACTTCGCGGGCGAGCTGCACGACTTCGCGCTGCCGCTCGACTGGTCGCTGATATCCGGGTTCAACCGCCAGGTCCTGCGCGAGCTGACGACCGTTCCGTACGGCGCCGTCGTGGGGTACGGCGACCTGGCCCGCCGCGTCGGACAGCCCGGCGCGGCCCAGGCGGTCGGCATGGCGATGGGCGCCAATCCGCTGCCGGTCGTGGTGCCGTGCCACCGGGTGGTCGAGAGCGACGGCGGGATCGGCGGCTTCGGCGGCGGCCTGGAGACCAAGCGACAGCTCCTCGCCCTGGAAGGGGTGCTTCCGCAGCCGCTGTTCTGACGGCTTCCGCGCGCCGTGAAAACTGTGTTTCCCGCGTGCGCAGGCGCTGGCACACTGCGTCAGTGACTTCGACCCTCGACGCTCCTGGCATACCCGCGCCGGAGGCACTGCCCGCCCTGCGCCGCCGTACCACCGCGGTGCTGGTCGCCAGCCAGATACTGGGCGGGCTCGGGGTACCGATCGGCATCGCCCTGGCCCCGATGCTCGCGACCGAGGTGAGCGGGACGGAGGCGCTGTCCGGCCTCGCGCCCACCGCGTCCGTGGCCGGCACGGCCCTGCTCTCGCTGCCGCTCGCCGCGCTGATGACCTCGCGCGGACGACGGCCGGGCCTCGTCCTCGCCTATGTGATCGGGGCACTGGGAGCCGGGCTCGTGGTGCTCGCCGCCGTCGTCGGGAGCTTCCCCCTGCTGCTGCTCGGCATGGCGGGCTTCGGGGCGGGCTCGTCGGCCAATCTCCAGGCCCGTTTCGCCGCGGCCGACCTCGCCGAGCCCGAGCGGCGCGGCCGTGCCATCTCGCTCGTCATCTGGGCCACGACCATCGGCTCGGTCCTCGGTCCCAACATCGCCGCGCCCACGAGCCGCGCCTTCTCCGGCACCTCCATACCCGTGTCGGCGGGTCCCTTCCTCTTCGCCGCCGCGATCTTCGCCGTCGCCGGTCTCGTGGTGGCGGTGCTGCTGCGTCCCGACCCGCTGCTCACCGCCCGCGCGCTGGCGCCGCAGGAGAACCACTCCGCGCGGAGCAGCTCGCTGCGGGCCGGTGTCGCCGCGGTGGCCGCGTCGCCGATGGCCCGGCTCGCCCTGGTGACGGTGGCCGCGTCGCACACGGTGATGGTCTCGATCATGGTCATGACCCCGGTCGACCTGGGGCACCACGGGGCGAGTCTGCAACTGGTCGGACTGGTCATCAGCGGTCACATCGCGGGCATGTACGCGCTTTCGCCGCTGATGGGCTGGCTCTGCGACCGCTTCGGGCGGCTTTCGGTGATCGGCCTCGCGGTCGGGCTGCTGTGCTGCGCCGCGCTCCTCGCCGGCACCGCGGGAGCGAGCCACGGCCAGACCGCCGCCGGTCTCTTCGTCCTCGGCCTCGGCTGGTCCGCGGGCCTGGTCTCCGGCTCCGCGCTGCTCACCGACTCGGTGCCGCAGCCCGCCAGGGCCGCCGTACAGGGCCTTTCGGACCTGACCATGAACACGGCGGCGGGTATCGGCGGCGCGGCGGCCGGCCTGATCGTCGCGCGGGCGAGCTACGGCTGGCTGAACCTCATCGGCGTCTGCCTGCTGCTGCCCCTTGCGGGGCTCGCGCTGCGGCGGGCGGTCGCGCAGCGGGTCAGCTCGTGGCGGTTGGAGAGCTGGAGCTTGCGCAGCACCGCGGAGACGTGCGACTCGACCGTCTTCACCGAGATGTAGAGCTGCTTGGCCACCTCCTTGTAGG
>NZ_JBNNJZ010000663.1:0-4162 GCF_050270335.1 Streptomyces sp. NPDC059900 | reverse complement strand
CGGTGAGGGGCGCGCGGTGAACAGGACCGCGGGCCCCCGGTTTCAGTAGCGGTACTGCTCGTTGTAGCCCGCGTCGTAGCCGTTCTCCCGGGCCTGCTCACCCTGGTAGGGGTAGGGCTGCTCCGGCGGGAGTTCACCGCCGTACTGGCCGTACTGACCGTAGGGGTCCTCGGCACTGCGCTGCTGCGGCACCCAGACCCCGCCGGGCGGGGTGTCGTTGTACGTCCCGGCCCCGGTGCCGTACGGATCGGCGGCGCCGTAGGACGCGTACTGCTGCTGGTCGCCGTACGTGTCGTAGCTCTGCTGGCCGCCGTAGGTCTGCGTCCCGATGTACGGGTCGGAGTACGCGGCGTACTGCTGCTGGCCCGTCTCGCCGTACGCGTACGGCTGCTGGGGGTCATAGCCCGCCGCCGCGTAGGTGTCGTAGCCGTAGGCGCTGTCCTGCTGAGCGGACTGCTGGCCTGACTGCTGCGCTGACTGCTGCTGTGCGTAGGCGTCGTCGCTGTAGACGCCGTACTGGCCGGTGTCGTCGGGCATCGGCTCCGGCGCGTAGACCCCGCCGCCGGGAGGGGCCTCGGGCGGCGGCCCGGCCGGACCCGCCGACTCGTACTCCAGGTCGGAGACCTGGAGCGTCGGCTCCCGGTCGGTCTCGCCGCCCCGCTGCGTCGTCTTGCGGCGCTTGCTCAGGCCGGGCTGGCCGCCGAGCGCCCAGCCGGTCGAGAAGCCGCGGCGGAACGACAGCGTCACGTAGGTCTGTCCGGTGGCGAAGGCGATCGCGCCGATGGCGATGACCACCACCGAGGGCAGCAGCACGCCGATGACCACGCCGAGGAAGCCGCCGAAGGCGAGCAGCCGCCAGCGCAGCCGCGCCTTGTACTGCAACAGCACCTCGCCGAGCAGCCACAGCGCGACGCCGCCGAACGCGATGTAGAGGACCGTCCAGCCCATGTACGCCCCTCTCCCCGCGGCCGCCGCCCTCCGGGGTACGGCCGGTCAGGCCTGCGGGTGATGCAGGCCCAGATTCTCGTAGATTTCCAGAGTCGCCGTGGAGTTGTTGAGCGTGATGAAGTGCAGCCCCGGGACACCCTCGGCCAGCAACCGCGCGCAGAACTCCGTCGCGAACTCGATGCCAATGGAGCGTACAGCCGCAGGATCGTCTTTGGCTGTGAGGATGCGCTCTTTGAGTTCCGGCGGGAAGGTCGCGTTGCTGAGCTGGGGCAGGCGTTCCAGCATGCGTACGTTCGTGACCGGCATGATCTCCGGAATGATCGGCGTCGAACAGCCCGCGGCCTCGACCCGGTCACGAAGGCGCAGATACTCCTCCGGATAGAAGAACATCTGTGTGATCGCGTAGTCGGCGCCCGCGCGGCACTTGTCGACGAAGTGCCGTACGTCCGTGTCCCACTCCTCCGAGCGCGGATGCATCGCGGGGAAGGCCGCGACGCCCACGCAGAAGTCGCCCGACTCCTTGATCAGCCGGACCAGTTCGGCTGCGTACGTCAGGCCCTCGGGGTGCTTGACCCAGTCGGCGAGCGGGTCGCCGGGCGGGTCGCCGCGGACCGCGAGCATGTTCCTGATGCCCGCGTCCGCGTACTGCCCGATGATGTTGCGCAGTTCGGCCACGGAGTGGTCGACCGCGGTCAGGTGGGCCACCGGCGTGAGCGTCGAGTCGGCGACGATCTGCTCCGTCTCCTTGACCGTGCCCGCTCGCGTCGAGCCGCCCGCTCCGTACGTCACGGAGACGAAGCTGGGGGCCACCGCCTCGACCCGGCGCAGGGCGTTCCACAGGTTCCGCTCGCCCTTCGGGGTTTTCGGCGCCGAGAACTCGAAGGAGAACGTCGTCTCGCCGGTCGCGAGCATGTCACGCACGGTGCGTGCGCGATCAGATCTGGTGGAAGCTGTGCCTAGGGCCATACGGGCAGGTTAGCGACGGGCCACCGCTACCGGCCAATCCCCGTCCACCCTGCGGACAGCCTCCGCGAAGGTTGGCCGAAGATCGACGATCAGGCCGTACGCAGCCGCTTTGCGAAGTCGGCCGCCGCTGCCGCCGGATCGTCCGCCTCGGTGATGGCCCGCACGACGACGACGCGGCGGGCGCCGGCTTCGAGCACCTCGTCGAGATTGCCCGCGTCGATGCCGCCGATGGCGAACCAGGGGCGGTCCGTGCCGAGCGACGCGGTGTACCGGACGAGGTCGAGCCCGGGGGCGTACCGGCCCGGCTTGGTGGGGGTCGGCCAGCAGGGTCCCGTGCAGAAGTAGTCCACGCCGTCCTGCGTCGCCGCTGCGGCGGCCTCGGCCTCGGCGTGCGTGGACCGGCCGATGAGCACGTCGTCGCTGCCGCCCAGGATGCGGCGGGCCGCGGGCACGGGCAGGTCGCCCTGGCCCAGGTGCAGCACGTCGGCGCCGATGGCGTGCGCGATGTCCGCGCGGTCGTTCACCGCGAGGAGCTTGCCGTGCCTGCGGGCGGCGTCGGCGAAGACCTGGAGGTGTTCGAGCTCCTCGGCCGCCTCCATGCCCTTGTCCCGCAGCTGCACGATGTCGACGCCACCGCCGAGGGCGGCGTCCAGGAACTCCGGGAGGTCTCCCTGGCGCTTGCGGGCGTCCACACACAGGTAGAGGCGGGCGTCTGCGAGCTGCTCGCGGGCAGGCTTGGTGGCCATGTGTGGGTCCCCCCGGTCGTCGGCGGCCTACGGGCCGTGTGTCCCCGGGGACACACGGCCCGTACGCAACGGTTTTCCGTGTCGGTCAGACGGCGAGCGCCTGGGCGCGGCGCTTCACCTCCGTCCCGCGATTCTCGCTCAGGGCCTGCGCGGGCGTGCCGGGCAGGGTCGGGTCGGGAGTGAAGAGCCACTCCAGCATCTCTTCGTCGGTGAAGCCGTCGTCCCTCAGGAGCGTCAAGGTGCCGGTGAGGCCCTTGACGATCTTCTCGCCGTCGATGAAGGCGGCCGGCACGGCGAGCGCGCGGTTCTCACCACGGCGTACGGCGATCAGCTGGCCCTCCTTGACCAGCTGGCGCACACGCGTCACCTCGACGTCCAGCATTTCTGCGATGTCGGGAAGGTGCAGCCACTCGGGGACGAGAGCATCGGTCTTTGCGTCAATCTCGGTCACGGGGACAAGCCTAGCTCCGGGCACCGACAGCGGCCGGGCAGCGGCCCCCTCGACCGCCCCTCGGCTATGCGAGCACGGCCTTCTTCAGCGGTACCGCGGGGTCCGCCACCAGGCCGGGATCGAGGCGGGTGCCCGCCTCGATCAGTTTGCGGCCCTGCGCCAGGTCCCTGGGGCGGCCCACCGCGAGGACGGCCGCCAGGGCGCCCCCGCGCAGCCAGCACACGCTCCAGGCCGCGCCCGCCGGATCGCCGCGCCACACCAGCTCGTCGTCGGCCGCGTGATGGCCGGCGAACTGGACGAAGCGCCCGAACTGCTCGGACCAGAAATACGGGACGGGGTCGTACGCCGACGGGGTCTCGCCGATGATGTTCGCCGCCACCGTGCGCGGGCCTTGCAGGGCGTTGTCCCAGTGGTGGACGAGAAGGCGCTCGCCGTACCGTCCCGAGGGGAACGAGGAGCAGTCGCCGACCGCGTAGACATCGGGTTCCGACGTCCGCAGATGGTCGTCGGCGAGGATCTCCCGGTGGGCGCCCAGGGTGATGCCCGAGTCCGCGAGCCAGTCCGTGGCGGGGCGTGCGCCGATGCCGACCACGACCGCGTCTGCGGGCAGCCGGGTGCCGTCGGCGAGCAGGACGCTGCCGGGCTCGACGCGCTCCACGCGCGCGTGGACGCGCAGTTCGGCTCCGGAGTCGGCGTACCAGGACGTCATCGGCGCCGCGACCTCCGCGGGCAGGGCCCCCGCGAGCGGCCGCCCGGCGGCTTCGACGACGGTGACCGCGCAGCCCGCCTCACGCGCGGCGGTCGCGAACTCGGCGCCGATCCAGCCCGCGCCGACGACGACGATGCGGTGCTGCCCGGCGAGCACGGGCCGCAGCCGCTCGGCGTCGTCGAGGGTGCGCAGCAGGTGGACGCCCGGCACTCCGGACGTGCCCGGCAGCAGGACCGGCTCGGCGCCGGTGGCGATGACCAGGGTGTCGTAGGGCACCGGGCCCGCCGCGGTGTCCAGGACGTGGTCGGCGGGGCTGTCTATTTTTAACTTGTGGGAGAGGAT
>NZ_JBNNJZ010000662.1:0-4164 GCF_050270335.1 Streptomyces sp. NPDC059900 | reverse complement strand
GGGGAAGGGCATGAATCCCTCGGTGAAGTCGGTGAACGCCATGGTGGTGTCCAGCCGGACCTCCGCGTACTGCTCGGCGATGCCGAGGAAGTCCTCGTACTCGGGCATCCCCAGGTGCGCGACGATCAGCCGCAGCTTCGGGTGCCGCGCCAGTACCCGTGCGATCGGCCCGGGACCGGTGTGCTTGCCGGGAGCGGGACCGGAGCCGCAGTGGATCACTACGGGGGCCCCGGCCTCGGCCAGCACCCCCCACGCCCGCTGGAGAAGTTCGTCGGCCGGGTCGTAGGACCCTACTTGTACGTGCGCCTTGAACACGCGTGCACCCGCTTCGACGGCCTCGCGCACGTACGTCTCGACACCCGGCTCGGGGTAGAGGGTGGCGGTGTGCAGACAGTCGGGGTTGCGGTGAGCGAAGTCGGCGGCCCAGCCATTGAGCCAGCGGGCCATGCCGGGCTTGTGCGGGTAGAGCATCGAAGTGAACGCCCGGACACCGAACTTGCGCAGTACGGCAGCACGTTCCGCTTCCTGTTGCCGGTAGCTGATCGGCCACTCCAGTCCGCCGGTCAGCGGCCCCTGCGCGTCGAAGTATGCCCAGACCTTGTGCAGGACGCGCTCGGGCATGAAGTGCGTGTGGACGTCGATCAGTCCGGGAAGGCCGAGCCGGTTCCAGAAACGGCGGACCTCACCGGCCTCTTCGTCCAAGGCCACCACCTCGCTGGTCGCGCCTGGCGAACTTGTGCCACTGACAGGCGTCATCCGGTGATCGTTCACGTCTCCCACGATCAGCCCTGGCGACGGGGCGGGTCCAGCCCTCGTCCTACAGGCGGCGTGAGTGATTGGTCACCAGGACCACTGCTCTCGTGGGCGATGCCACGGACCGACGCCCGCTGCTCAAGGCTGCCTTCGCTTGGTCACGACAGCCGTCGCTCCGCGGTCAGCCCGCCTCCTTGCGGATGCCTCATATGACCGGCCTGCCGCTACGGCCAGTGCTTGTCAGCCCGCGACATCACGCCAACCAGTCAGGAGGCCAACTGCCCTTTGGCGCACGGTAGATGGCGAGTACCTGGGGCCCGGCGATCTATCCCCGGTGGCCGGGCGCATGTTCGTGGCGCCCGCGGTCGTCTGGTCAGCGCTCTGCCCAGTCCGGTGTCCACGCATCGTGCGGGGTTCGCGGGCCCGCGGTGCGCAGGTGGTCGCGCAGCGCGGTCAAGACAGGGTGCTGGTCTCCGCTGCGGAACAGCAGCACGTGCGGGTAGACCGGGGTCGGGTCGTGCACGGGGATGCGTCGCAGGTCGTGGGTCTGGGGCCACAGGTAGCGGTCCCCGCTGCCGATGAGCGTGGCCAGCGAGGTTGAGTCGGCCAGCGCGTCCATCAGGGCTTCGTCGCCGAAGTGGGGGCCGAGCGCGTCGATGCTCAAGCCGAAGGCCTCGGACAGCGTCTGGTAGAACGCCGCCCACTCCATGCCCGGCCTGATCCCGGGGATCCAGATGCGGTGGCCGGCCAGGTCCGCAGGACTGACCCTGGGCGCGCCGGCCAGCGGGTGGCCGGGTCCGACCAGGAGCTGGAGGGGCGAGTCCAGGAGTCGTTCGGCGCTGATCCCGGCAGGTACTTGGCCGGGCGGCAGGGCCCGGATGGACGCGTCGATGGTCCCTTCGAGCACCGCCCGGGCGGCCTGGGCGGCGTTCTCCTTGCTCAGTGTGACTGCCTCCAGGTCCGTATCGGGGCGGGAGCGGTAGAACTGGTAGACGGCCTGGGCCGGGGCGATGCGCCGGTTGAGGACATCGACGCGCAAGGGACGGCTTCCGGGGCGCACGGCCCGCTCGGCCTGTTCGACGGCTGCCAGGATCTTCTTGGCGTGCGGCAGGAAGACCTGCCCGTCCAGGCTCAGCCGGGAGCCCCTGGTGGTCCGCACCAGGAGCGTGACCCCGGTGTGCCGCTCCAGGGCAGCGATCCGCTTGGAGACCGCCTGCTGGCTGATCCCCAGCTCGTCGGCCGCAGTCTGGAACTGGCCCGTCCCAGCGACGGCCGCGAACGTCCGCAGCGCTTCTACATCCACGCTTCCACCCTACTGACACAACCTTTGGTTGTGTCCGGGGTGGTGCGGGGTTGTTTGATCGGGTGTTCTGCGCGGTGATGGGATCAGCGCATGTCTACCCGCACAGAGCAAGTCATGTATGTCCGGACCTCTGATTTCGCCCGTCATGCGGAACGCATCGTGGAGGTGACCGATGCGACGTCCCGACTGAACGTGCTTCCGTTCAGCGACACCGAGGGCCGCGCTGAACTACTTTCGGTTGTGTTCGGACGCCCGCTGGGGAAATCAGTGACGATCTATCCGCCGTTCTTCACCGAGCACGGACTGAACACGACGTTCGGGGAGAACGTCTTCGTCAACCAGGGATGTACGTTCATGGACAAGGGCGGTATCCGGATCGGGAGCGGCGTCATGATCGCGCCCAAGGTCAGCCTCATCACCGGAGGCCATCCCCTGCCGCTGGCCGAGCGCCGCGAGTATCTCTCCTTCGCCCCGATCGTCATCGAGGACGACGTCTGGATCGGGACGGCCGCCGTGATCACGCAGGGGGTGACCATCGGTGCCGGCGCGGTGGTCGCTGCCGGTGCGGTGGTCACTCGTGACGTTCCGGCCGGCACCGCGGTCGGGGGAGTGCCCGCCCGGGTGATCAAGAAGATCGGCTGAGGCCCGGGCGCGCAGCACCCCTGCGGTCTGCTCCTGACGAGGCCGCGGTGTCCCTCGCCCGGGGCGTGGGACACCAGCGGGTAAACCTGACGTACGGACGGTGGAGGTCGTGGCAGGACCCCGGCAGGCGGGGTCAAGAACTACGCTGGCTTCCCCTTCAAGCAGCCCGGGGAGCAGCATGCCGCCGCCTTTCGCCCACCGGATCACCAAGTACAACCCCGCCGACCGCGACGAGCGTGGGCACTACCACGGCGCCGAGGACACGGTGAGCGACCACGGGCCGGTCGAAGCGGCCTACTTGGAGGCGATTGCCGCCTTCGCGCAGGAGTCGGGCATCGACCGGCTGGAGATCCGTGAACCGGAGGTCACGGGCTTCGTTGCCTTCGGCCTGGAGGCGCCGGTTGACGGACACGGCCTCGCCGGGCTCTTCCCGGCCGACCTCACCGGCTACTACGACGGCGCCGAGGTCTCGGTGCCGGTCGCGCTGGAGCTGGTCCGGGTCATGCTGCGTGACCAGGGCGCCTGGTGCCGGCTGGAGCAGCAGGACAGGTTCACCGTGCACGTGGGGTGGGATCAGTACCTGTACGTCGCCAGTGACCGGCCCTGTGAAGCAGATGTCGCCCGGGTCCGCGAGCTCGGCCTGTTCGCGGAACCGATCACGACGTCGCCCTACGCCGCAGACCTTGAGGAACCAGAGGTGACACAGGCCGCGGACGAGGAGCTCTGGGAACAAGTACGCGCAAAACTGGCCGTACCGCAGAGGCTCCTTCTGGAGGAGACCTACCTCGCCAACGCCACCCGCTGGCACCTTCTTACCGAGAGCAATCTCGATGCCGTCCGCGCCGTGCTCGGCCCACGCGCGCTCCTGACCGTCTGGCCCGACCTCAACCCTGATGTCGACGCGGTCCTTGCCGAGCTGCCGCAGGACGAATCCGCGGATTTGGTCTGGGAGGCGTTGAACGGAGCGATCCGCCACGTGACCGTCGACGGGCCCCACCATCAACAGCTCGCCACTTTGCTGGCAGGCGCGAGGGCGGCCTGCTGCCTGCCCCTGGCCCTCGACGCACGCCACCCACTGTTCCACGTTGCCCTCCCCGACAGCGACGGCGTGCTGCGTGCCAGGTGGTGACCTGGTTGTCCGCGCCCGGTCCACGGGGTCGGCTCAACGCTGCTGCCTGGCTCCGCAGGTGATCCGCCAGCGTCACGACAGGCGAGCGGACCCACCCTGCGCACGCTCCTGGCACCGACCGCTGGGCCCGCACGAACGCCGCATGCCCGGCAGCGCCGGCCAGCCCGGGGGCAGGATTGCCGGCTGCTGCCCGTACCGGGTCGCGAGAGGGCATGCCACCCCGGGGCGGCGGGATATTGCCGGCACGAATGCGGTTTTCGATACGCCGGCGATATGTGCCGGCTCGTAGCCTTGGGGGCATGCGTGTCTTGATCGTCGAGGACGAGAGCTATATGGC
>NZ_JBNNJZ010000661.1:0-4165 GCF_050270335.1 Streptomyces sp. NPDC059900 | reverse complement strand
GGGCCCGCCGGTGCCCCACCTGGCGCGGGGGGGGCCGGGGCCGGCCGGCCCGTTTCGTGGGGGCCGGGGGGGGGGGGGGGGGGGGGGGCCGGGCCGCCGGGCGGGCGCCCGCTCCCGGGCGGCGCTGCTGGCCCGGGCGTGCGGGGCGCGGGGGCCGCGCGGGTGCCGGGACCCTGCGTCGCGGGGGTTGGCGGTCCGTCACTTACGTCACCTGCCGGAGGTCGAGGGGCCGGGCATCGCGGAGGGGAGGGGCGTGGGCGGGGCCTGTGAAGGCGCTGAGGGGGCTGCTGAAGGCGCTGCGGGGGCCGGGGGCGGCGTCGACGGGGGCGGGGAGGAGGGCGGCACCGGGATCGAGACCGAGGGCGCCGGGGATGCCACTTCCTGCGGGCGAGGTTCGGGCGGCACATAGGAGGACTTGGCGGCGGCTCCGGGAACCCCGCGCACGGTGCCGTCCGGGTTCAGGAAGGCCGGGTCGCCGCCCGGCACCATGCCGAGCTCACGGGCCCGGCGCTGGAGGGCCTCGGGGGCGGCGTAGGCGTCCACGTCCCGCTGGAGTTCCTGCTCCTGGTCGGTGAGCTCCGTCGTCTCCTTCTTGAGCTCGCTCAGCTGGAACGAGCCTTCGTTGAGCGAGGAGTTCAGGATGAGCAGGCCGATCAGGCCGCCGCCGAGCAGCAGCACGACGAGCAGCACGAAGGGCGTGCGCGCGGCCTGGTTCGGGCCCGAAGGAAGGAGTCGCGCGAGCCGGGCGGCCCTTCCGCGCAGCTCGGGCTTTTTGCTCATGGGGTCTCCTCGCGGATGCGCTGCGCACCCCGCAGCCGTGCCGGGGCGGCCCGGCGGTTCTCGGCGATCTCTTCCTCGGTGGGGAGTTCCGCGCCGCGCGTGAGCAGCTTGAGCCGGGGCTGGTAGCGCTCGGGGACGACCGGCAGGCCGGGCGGCGCGGTGGTCGCGGCACCGGCCGCGAGCACCTGCTTGACCAGGCGGTCCTCAAGGGAGTGGTACGACAGGACGGCGATGCGGCCGTCGACCGCGAGCGCCTTCACGGCCGCCGGAATGGCCGCCTCCAGGACGCTCAGCTCGCCGTTGACCTCGATGCGCAGGGCCTGGAAGGTGCGCTTGGCGGGGTTGCCGCCGGTGCGCTTGGCGGCCTGCGGCAGGGAGTCGCGGATCAGCTCGACGAGCCGCGCGCTGTTGCTGAACGGCTCCTTCTCGCGCTCGCGCACGACGGCGCCCACGATCCGCTTGGCCTGCTTCTCCTCGCCGTACTGGCGCAGGATCCGCACCAGTTCGCCCGGTGCGTAGGTGTTGAGGACCTCGGCGGCGCTGACCCCGGTCGTCTGGTCCATGCGCATGTCCAGGGGCGCGTCCTGGGCGTAGGCGAAGCCGCGGTCCGCCTCGTCGAGCTGCATGGAGGAGACACCGAGGTCGAAGAGGACGCCCTGGACCTTCGCGATGCCGAGCCGGTCGAGCACCTCGGGCAGCTCGTCGTAGACCGCGTGCACCAGATCGGCCCGGTCGCCGAAGGGCGCGAGCCGCTCCCCGGAGAGCCGCAGCGCCTCCTTGTCGCGGTCCAGGCCGATGAGGCGGGCCGACGGGAAGGTGGACAGCAGCGCCTCGCTGTGGCCGCCGAGTCCGAGGGTGCAGTCGACGACGACCGCGCCCGGCTGGGCGAGCGCGGGGGCCAACAGGTCCAGGCATCGCTGGAGCATCACCGGGACGTGTCGGGTCTGGCTCAAAGGGCCCTCTCAAATCCGGCGCGGCGTCACACGCACGACCGGGTCCCCGCCCGCTCTCGAAGGGGAATGGCCTGCTGGCGCCGGGGAAGTGGCGTCAGCCGACCGGGAGCGGGAGGAGGCCGAGCCGTACGTACGCGCCGCGTACGCGGGGGAATCGGAAAATCCCCGGGTGAACAGTCCAGCGGGGAGCAGGTCAGGGCCCTCCCACTTCGCGTCACTTTAGTCCACCCTGTCGCCCGGTCAATCAACTGGCCTGCGCGTCGCGGACGGGTCCTCGAAGGAGCCCCTGATCGTGCTCCATCACCCGTTCGGGGGTACCCCGCCCACCCCTGTGGGTTACCTCACAACAAGACTCATTGACGTTCTTTGTCCCTTCTCACAGCGGGCCCGGGCGATCAGCGCCGACTACCGTCATAGCCATGTCGACTTCCGCATCCCCCACGGACAGCTTCCCCGCCGAGCCGGGCGGCATAGCCGCCGACGGCACCGTCACGGACCGCCTCGTCGAAGCCAACCGGCGCTACGCCGCCGGCTTCACCGACCCCGGCATGGACGCCCGGCCCGTCCTGGGCGTGGCCGTCGTGTCCTGCATGGACGCCCGTATCGACCTGCACGCGGCGCTCGGCCTCGAACTGGGCGACTGCCACACCATCCGCAACGCGGGCGGCGTGGTCACCGACGACGTCATGCGCTCGCTGACTATCAGCCAGCGCGCCCTCGGCACGCGCAGCGTCGTGCTGATCCACCACACCAAGTGTGGTCTGGAGAGCATCACCGAGGAGTTCCGGCACGATCTCGAACTCGAGGTCGGCCAGCGGCCCGCCTGGGCGGTGGAGGCCTTCCGCGACGTCGACCAGGACGTGCGGCAGTCGATGCAGCGCGTGCGGACCTCGCCGTTCCTTCTGCACACGGACGATGTGCGGGGATTCGTCTTCGATGTGACCACGGGTCTGCTGCGGGAGATCGACCCTGCGTGACCGGCTGCGGACCGGACCTTTACGGTCCGGCCCGGCCGTCAAAAGGCCGCAAGAACCGACATATCGCCGCCAGTTATCCACGGGCGAGTGACACAACCCGGTATGCCCAACAAGAATGCGGGTGTGGCATCGCGCTGAACCATTCGGGCGCGGTGTCCGTGTTTCGGGGTGGGCCGGGCCGCACACACGTGCGTCGGCCCGGAGAACGTGTCCGAGGAGGGCCGGGTGACGACCTATGACGATCGAGCGAGCCTCACAGATCTGACCGCCACAGCGGAGCGTGTCCGCGGGTCGGTCGAGGGTGTGATCGAAGGTAAGCCAGAGGTCGTACGGCTTTCGCTGACCGTGCTCCTCGCCGAGGGGCACTTGCTGATCGAAGATGTACCGGGCGTGGGCAAGACCATGCTCGCCAAAGCGCTCGCGCGGTCGATCGACTGCTCCGTGCGGCGCATCCAGTTCACGCCTGATCTGCTGCCGTCGGACATCACCGGTGTGTCCATTTTCGACCAGCAGCGCCGGGACTTCGAGTTCAAGCCCGGCGCGATCTTCGCGCAGATCGTGATCGGCGACGAGATCAACCGAGCGTCTCCCAAGACGCAGTCCGCGCTCCTGGAGTCCATGGAGGAGCGCCAGGTCACCATCGACGGGCAGACGTACGAACTGCCGAGTCCCTTCATGGTGGTCGCGACGCAGAACCCCGTCGAGATGGAGGGGACCTATCCGCTGCCCGAGGCGCAGCGCGACCGCTTCATGGCACGCGTCTCGATCGGTTATCCGAGCGCGGAGGCCGAGTTGCAGATGCTGGACGTGCACGGCGGTGTCTCGCCGCTGGACGACCTCCAGCCGGTGGCGCACGCGCACGACATCGTGAAGCTCATCGACGCGGTCCGCACGGTCCACGTCGCCGACGCCGTGCGGCGCTACGCCGTGGACCTGGTCGCGGCGACCCGCAACCACCCCGATCTGAGACTCGGGGCGTCGCCGCGCGCGACGCTGCACCTGCTGCGTGCGGCCAAGGCGTCCGCGGCGCTCAGCGGCCGTGAGTTCGCGCTGCCGGACGACGTGCAGGCCCTCGCCGTGGCGGTGCTCGCGCACCGGCTGCTGCCCACGGCGCAGGCCCAGTTGAACAGGCGTACGGCCGAATCGGTCGTCCTGGAGATCCTCCAGCGCACGCCCGTACCGGCCGCCGTCCAGCCGAACAGCGGTTACTTCAACCAGCAGCCGCCCGGCGCCCGGAGGCTGTGATGGAGGCCGGGGGGCCGCAGCCGGCGCAGGCCGAGGAGGGCAAGGGCGGACTGCGGACCGCGCTCGCGGGACTGACCACACGCGGGCGTTCGTTCCTGGCGGCCGGGGTCGCCGCCGCCATCTGCGCGTACGTCCTGGGGCAGAGCGATCTGCTCCGGGTCGGGCTGCTGCTCGCCGTGCTTCCGCTGGTGTGCGCGACGGTGCTCTACC